>DATHYR010000417.1:0-1014 GCA_035458985.1 Pseudomonadales bacterium | reverse complement strand
CTTCGAGTGTCCGACCGCGCACTATCCACTCCATGTCAGAATCGAACATGCTACAGATGGCATCTAGGATTTCGAGCGATGGCCTAGTTAGGTCACCGCCGATTAGCCGTGAAATAGCCGTGGCCGATGTGCTGATATTATAGAATCTGCCATCCGGCGCAACTATGTCACCATTGAGCATGGCCACAAGTTCGCGCTGTTCATACTCCCTACCCCGATCGTCACGTCCGCGCCTCCGCATCAGTGTCAATATTCGATCGCCCATTGTTGTTGTCGTATCCATTGTAGCTACCCCTACTTTTTCGTTAAGTAACATTGTGATTTCCTCCACAATTAAACCATTGGTTTTCGAATATTTTCGCAAAACGGTATCAATATCGGGATTCGGAAAACTCGCGCTTGACAGTTGCGTAAAACGGTGCTACTATTGCGATATACGCAATTACATGTGATTTACGCAAGAACTATATCGAGTTGGGGGAATTATGGAGAACAATGTGGTAGAACGAATCCGATACGGGGCACCACAGCCCGCATTGGCGCAACCGCTGCCGATAGATGTTGACGAATTGCGCGCTACCATCGGGGCGCGTGTGCGAGAAATTCGCCTTAGTCGTGGCGCGACGATTAAGACCGTGGCCGAAGCGACTGGCGTATACGCAAGCCACCTGAGTCGAGTTGAAAGCGGACAGGCGAGTCTAAATATCGGCCAAGCGATGAAACTGGCAAATGCTTACGGTATTGAAGTTGGGGAACTGCTGGGGGTAGATGATCTGGGGGTAGACGATGTTGCAACGTCATGATTTTATCATAGTAAATGGCCATAGGATCGAAGTTGAGTTCATGAGACCGGTTGCTGAAACGTTACAAGATTTCTTGGACAGCATAGCACGATCTCGGCCACATCCGCAAGTAATCCAGGTTACACAGGAGGAACCATGCCAACTCTCGCAATTATTGCCGGACTAGTGGCGCTGATGGCGCTGTACGTTATGGAGGTGTAAGCACATGGAA
>DATHYR010000416.1:0-1552 GCA_035458985.1 Pseudomonadales bacterium | reverse complement strand
TCGTTATGATGGATTTCGGGCGGCAATCTTTGCTCATCTCGACGATATTGAAAAAGCAAAAACATATTTAAAGAGGTTTAAAGATCAACGGCCTGAGATTACTTCTATAGAAGATTATAAGGATGTCGCTCCGAGCATAGCTATGAATTATCTAACGGAAGGTTTGAATCCAATATGGGATCTTAAGCCGATTAGAGGGTAAAGTTTTTTTCTAACTTGGGTCTTTAGTCTACTCTGGATCCTTTTTGAAAGGATGATCGATCGTCCAGACCGCCTAAAGGAACGATTTCAATATTCAAGCGCTAGGTCCATCCTAAAGTGTGCATAACTGTTTATAACTTTTGGCCACACACCAAAATGTCTCCATATTTCGTCTAACATGTTGTTTGTATTCAGTAAATTGGCTCCGGCGGTAGGGATCGAACCTACGACCAATTGATAAATAGTCAGTTGGTTTTGTATTGTTACAAGAATGGTAAATTTTCCGATAGATACATTGGTGAATAATGCTCTTGTCTTCATTGTTCCGTTAGTACCCTCATGCCTTTTTTTCGATCAAGTGACTTCTCCAAGCACTCGCAGCGTATGGCCGTCAAGGGGTGGTTTCTGAGTTTGTCGTTGGTACTCGCCTCCACACTCGCCCATGCATCAGACGCTGCCGGACGCGATTGGCGGACGCTGGCCGCGCAGGCAAAAGGTCAGACCGTTTACTTCAACGCATGGGCTGGTAGCGAGGCCATCAACGCCTATATCCAGTGGGTCGTCGCCGCCGTTCAAGCGCAATACGGCGTGACGTTGAAACACGTGAAAATCGCCGACATAGCGGATGTGGTGAACCGCGTGCGTGCAGAAAAGCAGGCGGGGCGCGACCGCACGTCGGGCACCGTAGACCTGATGTGGATCAATGGTGAAAATTTTGCTGCCATGAAGCGAGATGGACTGCTGGGTGAGCCTTTCACGCAGGATTTACCCAACTTTAAGTGGGTGGACACAGTTAACAAGCCCACGACTCTCATCGATTTCTCTGTCCCCACCGATGGTTTGGAAGCGCCTTGGGGCATGGCGCAATTGACTTTTTTCTCTGATTCAAAACGTGTGCCAAACCCACCGATCGATTTAGAGACTTTTGCCTCGTTGGCGCAGCAGTCTCCGGGCCGCCTAACTTACCCGCGTCCACCTGATTTTCATGGCACGACCTTTTTAAAGCAGGTGATGTTGGCAACCGCGCCCGATATGGCGGTATTTACGAAACCTGCGACTGACGCCGATTTCCAGACGGCTACCGCGCCCATGTGGCGCTACTTGGATAAATTGCATCCGGCATTGTGGCGAGAGGGGCAGCAGTTCCCCAACACCGCGTCTGCGATGACCCAAATGCTGGCAGATGGTGAGTTGCTGGTTAGTCTGACCTTTAATCCCAATGAAGCTGCCAATGAGAGTGCGTCTAAACGGTTGCCAGAGTCGGTGCAGAGTTGGCAATTCAAGGCGGGCACGATTGGTAACACCCACTTTGTCGCCATCCCGTTTAACGCGCCCAGCCGAGCTGGCGCAA
>DATHYR010000415.1:0-1105 GCA_035458985.1 Pseudomonadales bacterium | reverse complement strand
AAGTGGCCAATCGTGACACCATCACAGATGCAGATCGCTATCACCTGGCTTTGCTGGCGTCAGTGCCGCAGACTGTGGCTCGTGTGGAACAGCGCCGTCAGCAGGACGAAAAGATTGCTGATCGTGCTGAGTCATACTTGGCTCAAGTAGGCGCTAAGGTCGTCACAGATATAGAAGTCTTGCGTAGCACATTCAGTAATAATTATAATGTGTTCTTTACCATGGCCAAGACCGATGATGGTTGTGTGGTGTTTTTTGCTTACAAAGAACAACTCAAGCCAGGACGCTATAACATCCGCGGCACTGTGAAAGCACATCGCGATGACTACCAAACCCAACTGAACCGTGTAAAGGTCATGTCATGACTTGCAAAGTGGCTTTGATGTGGGACTGTTATGGTCTGGAGTCTGCAGTCCGCATCGATGATTTTGAGAAACAACGTATGTTGGCCATACTCAAGGGTGAAGATCCCAACAAGATTGCCGTGCCCTTGAGCCTTACCATGTGGCAACTTCGCGCACAGGCCAATACGCAACGGTACTATGAGATCTACATTATTGAAACCACAGATGATGTTTCCACACAAGACATCGTGGATGCATTCGAACGTGCGCCGCAGGCCATGGCCGATCGTGTGCGTGACATTGGTCACAAGATCTATGGTCATCGTGTGGCCCGGGACGAAAAGGTCCTGATCCGATGATGGCCAAGATATTTGGTTTGTCCAAAATTGCTGTTTTGGTCAAATTCAATATTGACAGGAAAATCCATTCCTGTTATAGTAGCAGTACAGTGACAACATCACTGATTTTTTCAACTTTGATAAGTGAGGCATAGTATGGACAAGAAGTTTACAGCAGTTGGTATCACAACCAAGAATGGTATCACCAAAGTGCGTTTTGCCACCGATTCAGTGGCGCGCCAAAAGTCGTACATTGGCCTGGGTCACAGCATCGCTCTGTTTGAAGATCTCGACCGCCCCATGGGCAAGTTGGAAATCCTGCAGATGCTGGATGCTCGCAAACTGGAAGGCGATGCTGGTTATGCTGTGAGCGCAAAACTGGCTGAAATGACACGCTCTGTGAAAAAGGGCGAAGTCAAGGTC
>DATHYR010000414.1:0-2198 GCA_035458985.1 Pseudomonadales bacterium | reverse complement strand
CGGGCGCGTCATGTGATCAATCACAGTTCATCCGTATTGTCCCAGACTGTGTCAGGGAATCATTTTTTCTTTGTGGGTGAGCTTGGCGCTAGTGAGACAGCGAAAGCGATCGGCGCTCTGCATGACAAGGTCACAAGCGTGGAGCAAATGTTTAACCAACTTTGTCAATTGTCACACTAAATTTCTTTGTCATTTGCATTCAGTATATTGTCAGTGTATTTAAGCCTCGTTTAATTTTTAGCGTGTAAACTGATATACCTTTTAATGCATAATGACCCTATGAAAATTCTTGTTGTTGAAGACGATCTCAGTATTGCTGAACAAATTTCTCTGGCGTTGAGTGCTTAGCACTTTGTCGTAGAGGTATCTAATACCGGTGGTGATGCCATCAAGCTAGAGCGTTATTTCGAGCCGGATCTTGTCATCCTTGATTTAGGTTTGCCTGATATCGATGGCACTGAGGTGCTAGCCCAATTGCGCGCCGCTAAGAAAACGGTCCCCATTTTGGTCTTGACGGCGCGTGCCGATGTAGACAGCAAAGTAAGTGCCCTTGACCGAGGGGCGGACGACTATTTAGCCAAGCCATTCGATATGTCGGAGCTTATCGCTCGGATTCGCGCCATAACCCGACGTTTGGGTCAAGCGGTGAGCAGTGTCATGGAATACGGTGAAGTTGCCTTAGACACTGCAGCGCATACCTTGACAGTCGGTGGTGTCCTTATGGACATTAGTCCGCGTGAATTTGCGATTTTACGGGACTTATTGCAAAACATTGGTCGCGTTCGCACTCGCGCCTCGCTCGAAGAAGCCATTTATAGCTGGGACAAAGAAGTCTCGAGTAATGCCATTGAGGTGCACTTAAGCCACCTGCGTAAGAAACTCCCCAAAGATTTCATCAAGACCATTCGTGGTGTTGGCTATACCGTCAATACTCAACGAGGGTAGAGGGTGTATTCACTAAGCCGTCTAGTGTTCTCTTTATTACTGGTGGTACTCATCATCGGTAATTTCTATGCGGCCTTTAATGGCTATAGGCAGGGACTGGATATCGCTGAACAAATGCTGGTAGAGAGATTGCATTTAAAGCATGAGCAGCTGGCACAAGAAATCATTGAACATGATGGTGATGTTGATCGGCAGTTTGTTGAAGAGACTCTATACCAGTTTTCCCGTGGGGGGGAATTATTATTTGCTTCAAAAAATGCCCAGGGGGCATCATGGGCCGAACCTCATCCTGGTTTGAGCTTTCTGGCCTTTAATGGTGCTAGATGGCGTAGCTATACCGCGGATGTGGCGGGGGGGACACTTCTCGTGGCTGAGCGCTACGACACCTACATCAATATGCTCGAAAAGCTCCTAGTCAGTGCTGTTTTGCCGCTTATCTGGATTATTCCAGTTATTGGCGTCGCTATTCTAGTGATTATTAGAATCGGGTTGAGACCTCTAAACGAGATGGCTAATGCACTTCGTCAGCGAAGTGACACGGATTTTTCGCCACTGCACATCGACCGTCCAACACAAGAATTAAGCGTCGTGGTGCAATCATTGAATTCGCTTTTGCAAAAACTGGGAGAGGCCTTTGACCGTGAGCAACGCTTTGCGTCTTATGCTGCCCATGAATTACGATCGCCGATTACCTCGATGAAGTTGAGCTTGCACAATTTAGCCGCCATGCCCGAGTTTAAGGAGAATTCTTCGTATAGTGCGTTGCAACACAATTTGTCACGCATGCAAAACACTATTGAGCAATTACTGTTATTGGCAAAAATTGGCGACGAGAAGGCCATGTCAAGTCGAGAGCGACTGTCTTTACAACCTCTTTTGGCCGAGCTTATTGCTGGGCAATATAGCCGTATAGAAATGCGCCAGCAATCGATTGAGCTAGGTGGCGATGATGTTGCTGTGAGTGCTAATCGGTTTGCATTGGAAGGTGCGCTAGCAAATGTGATCGACAATGCCATTAAGTACACGCCTGAAGCCGGAAGCCTTTTGGTGACCGTGAATCGGCATAAAAATGGGGTGGACATTGTCGTGGAAGACAGTGGACCTGGTATCCCTGAGGCCGATCTTCATCGAGTATTTGAGCGTTTTTACCGTGTAGGTGGAGACCGACATAGCTCAGGTGTGTCTGGAACCGGGTTGGGTTTGTCCATCGTATCTCAGTGCCTTTATATGCATGATGGCCAGATCAATTTAGA
>DATHYR010000413.1:0-2152 GCA_035458985.1 Pseudomonadales bacterium | reverse complement strand
TCCTCCACAGTCGCCAGCCATCATCCACGCGGCGCAGCGAAAACTTCCATTCCAAATCATGGGCGCGAACAAAGCGCAACGCAGCCACCCGTGCCTTGTCGGCATCGGGCCGGTCTTCAAACAGGATGCTGTCGCCCACGTGCATGTCATCAAAAGGGTATTTGGTGCGCATCTTTGGGTATTCCACATCGGTGTCTACTTTGTACATCGCGTAAATTCTCCGTTCACTTTTCGTACGCTAGTGTAACATCGATGAACAGGGGCATCAACCAAATCAAGGGCCCTATAGAGACTTTTTGACCACGAGTGAGTTTTTGGAATTTCAAAAGTGCTCTCGCGGATCTCCCCTGAAAAATTACTTCTCTTGAACACCTGTAATGATGCGTAATGCCTTGAAAGCCGCATAAACACTCACTTCTTACGCCATTACGTCTATTACGCCTATTTTCACAAAAAAAATTTCAAAAACACTTTTTTCTGGCAAAAAGTCTATAGGGACCCCAAAAATAGCATAAGACCCGCGGTCCACGGACCAAAATCCATATATAGAACCCCCTCAACCCCTCCCCGCCCTCCATGCATAAGGGTAACTACCTATTAAATAGTTCAAAAAAGAACGTGAAAAGTGTTTGCAAGTTCATAATCGTATGCTATAGTGACCCCCTCGTAACCGAAAAACCCTAGAAAGGATAGTGATGACCCACGAAAATGATGCTGTTGTGGACGAGGCTTTGGCCAATGCCCGCAAGTTGATGACGATTTTGTCTGAGGAATTTGAGCACCCGATTGAGGGCCTGATGTCATGCGTGCTGTCTTTGGCCGTGTTGGCCCATGGTGTTGGCATGCCTTTGGACGTGCTGATTGATGGCGTATCAAAGGCTTATGACGATGTTGGACAGGGGAAGAAAGGAATTGTGCAATGACTGATCGTTTGTATTTCAAATTTCAAAGCATTGTGGAAGATGCGCAGATCCGTTTGAACGTGGACCGTGATGCGTTGGCCTTGCTCGATGTGATTGCCAGCTGTGCTGATGAGGGCCTTGAGCCGTTGTCCGTGACTGAGGCTATGTCGCTCAAGGAAATCGCAAGCCCTGCCACGGTCCACCGCAAGCTCAACTTGTTAGTGGCCGCTAACTTAGTGACGCATGAGTATCGTGATGACAATCGTCGCACCAAATACTTGTTGCCCACGGCCAAGGCGCGTGCTTACTATGCCTTTTTGTCGCAAACGATTCGGGAGATCAGCAAATGAGCGAACAAAACACAGGTGGCACAGCGTTTCCTGTGCCTAGTCTTATTCAAAACGGGCAAACCCAATTTGGCATGACCCTGCGCGACTACTTCGCTGCCAAGGCGTTGCAAGGTATGTTGGCAGGTGGTCGAACCGGAGATGACTATGTTGCAGCACTTGCCTATCGATATGCAGATGCCATGCTGAAAGAGAGGAAACAATGACCACATGGCCGTTTCCCCCGTTCCCCAATCCTTTGGACCGTGGCCAGACCGTGCCAAAGTTCAATCCTGACAATTTTGAGGATGCTCCGCTATGAAACCCTCGAGCAAGCGTGCGAGACGCATGAAGGCTGATTTAAGGCACCCAAAGCGTGTGGTGCCATACGACACAGGCAAAGTGAAGATTGGCCTGTTGTACACCCCGCCACCGCCTCCCATGGACGCGGATGCGGAGAAGATCCAAGCCAACCTGATGGGCTGGCCGCTCAGTATTGAGCGCCGGATTGCGGATTGGTTGAACAACAGTCCTTGGTCCGCGATCGGTGCTGTGTTTTTAATTTTGATTTCAATTTCATTCATGAAGGGGTGCACGCGATGACTGCTAAAGAGTTACATGACATCAACAAATATTTGACTGACCTGCAATTTGTTCAAGCAAATGCCATTGTTGGCGTGCAGCTGCAGAACAGCAAAAAGGCGATTGCCTACATGGAGCGTCTTGCTGAACTGCGAGAACTGATCAAGCTTGAAGCAGGACTTAAGGAGAATGAAAAATGAGCAAGATACCTGCCCACAGCGACATGGTTCGCTATGACTACGAGTGTGATGAGCTCAATGGCATTGAGCTGGCCTGTTTCTTTGACTACGAGCCCGAGGAGCGCGGTTCGCGGGACGAGTACGGCCAACCGAACGAGCCGGA
>DATHYR010000412.1:0-1459 GCA_035458985.1 Pseudomonadales bacterium | reverse complement strand
AACACATAGACGGCTAAAATTAAAAAAAGATGTGCTCTGACTCCATTTATTTTAGAACAACAACAACGCCATCTCACGGTACACAAACTGTACATTGCGCCCGTGGTTTTCCTCGTACAGTCGCGTATCACGCCAGTCTGGAAATTCTGTCTGCTTGACTGCATCATACATATCAACATCATCTTCCACCGCCTTGGCCATGAGATCACGCAAACGCTGGACATAATCACGGGTTTTGACCACCATCGGGAAAGGTACAGTCTGTGCGCTGCCGTGACCGGGCACCATCAATACAGCACTACCAAAAGACTTTAACAACCAATCCAGGCCTTCGATGATCTGTTGACTGTTACCATCACCCACATAGGTGAGACGTTGATTAAACGCGAGATCTGAAATCCACACTATGTTGTCTTCAACCTGATGAATCACGAGATCGCCATAGGAATGATGCGCGCCCGTGTTGTAAAGCACAAATGTACGATCACCCACCGTGATTTGCTGACTGGAAAAGCGTTCAGCGCCGATCAGCACATCCGGCCGCACAGTATCAAAACCGCGCATATCTTCAGGTAACATTTCCCGACGATGGTTCACGGACTCCTCGTTGATTTGTGAACCGATGTAATCGACCACACCACGATGGCCAATGATGGTGACACCCTCGAGATCCGCAAAGGCCACTGCACCATAGGCATGGTCCGGGTGATTATGGGTAATGATCAAGTGCGTGATTGGTTGATCAGTCATCGCACGGATTGTGCTGATTAATCGCCGCCCAAGTCGGGGGGTTCCCAATGTATCGATCACAACCACACCAGCATTGGTGATCACAAAACCCGCATTGGCATTGGCACCGCGGTTTTGCAAATCAAGCTGCGAAACATTACCAAAAAACATGTATGTATCTGGCGCGAGCTGATATACCGGCAATGGCTTGTCCGCATCATCATTGTCGGCAGGGATCACCAACTCGGGTAATTCATTTGTGTCGATGGCAGTCGTCGGCATCGCCAGGTCCCCTGCATGCAGTGGACTGCGCCTGGGTACCGTCTCCTGGGAAACCGCTGGCTGCGTGCCAGATTCCTGACCGGTTGTCGCCTCCTGTTGTAATGGTTGGTTGTCAAGATAGATCACCAACGCGACGATGATAAGAATTATAATTACAAAAGGTAGTATGCGCATGTCTCACCTATCAAAGCCGCTGTCAGGCACCATTGAATTCTAATATTACTTAAAAATGTTGCTTGGTACTTATTTGTAGAAAGAAATAGAGGGGCAAAGTATATTAGGAAAAATGGTCTCTGATCCCATTTATTCGCAACTGGCGGCAATTTATGCCTCGCGCCAGATGGCAGTTCATGGACGTAGGTTCATATTCTATGTATAGGGCTTCCTTGTACCTCACCAGCAACCGCCCAAATTTTAAGGGGATTTTTTAACGTTCATCGTGATCCAC
>DATHYR010000411.1:0-2544 GCA_035458985.1 Pseudomonadales bacterium | reverse complement strand
GTAAGCTTTTGCGGGCATTTTACTATACCGCAATTTTGGAAAGCGACGAATATTCACCCATTCGTCCACTTGCAGATTGGTTACATTACAACGGCTTCAACATGCGGACAAAGCCAGCCAAGGAATACATTGACAGTCAAGGCCGTCGAAGGGTCAAAAACAATATGGACGTTGAACTGGCCACGGATGCGATGGAATTGGCTGATCATCTTGATCACATCGTACTTTTCTCTGGAGATGGCAATTTCCAACCTTTGGTTGAAAGCATTCAGCGCAAAGGTGTTCGGGTTTCAGTAGTATCTACAATTCGCAGTCACCCACCTATGATTGCAGACGAATTGAGACGTCAAGCAGATAATTTTATTGAACTTGACGAGCTGCGCGACGTTATTGGGCGTGCGCCACGTGAACCGATGCCTGAGCGTGAATCCATCACCAATAATGAGGAATAGTGGCGAAGTGATTTCTGCATTGTGAAAGAACGCATGAGTCAATTGTATCAGATTTTTTCTTGACCAGATTTGATCCAGCATCAACTCTCGCATCCCGAGCGTAAAGGCTGTGTCACGGTATGCGATGCGTTTCGCGACTTGATCGGGCTCATGGCTTATTCCAACGGAATGGTTGCCAACGCCGCAAGCAGCTTCATGCAGTTTCTGCGCAGTGTGTTGCTGGACATGTCCAATCAGACGCTCTTGCGAAGGGATGGCCGCGGGCAGGGCTTTTGCGGTTCCAAGGTCAAATCAGTCCTTTGTCTGATATTGCGTTACAAGCTGCCGGAAGCGCACAAACGACTTCATGTCTCGGCAAGCACCCTGTTTTACCCTGACACGCTTCTCAGACCGCAGGGCAGCCACTCAACGCGCTTGGATCATCGCGGTGAGCCTGAAGTGCTCTTCAATGCAATGGCCAGTGACTTCTTCTGAGACACCAGAATGATGCACTTTTTCCGCAGGAACTGCCAATGAAGCTCAGGTTTCGTTGCATCATGCCGCAGTTCTGGATCATGACAGCGAAAGCCCTTACGCCACTGCCTGGGCTCTCAGCCACGAAACCGGACAGCCCCCACAAACGCTCACATTTGCGTGCACTTGTCCTGTACAGCCCAGCATACGCGGGCGGATCAGCTGTCGTAGTCAATCGCGTGGCGCAATTCTTTTTCGTATTCCAGCGCCTTCCCGGAGCCCAATGCGACAGAGTTCAGACATTCGTCTGCGATGGAAACCGGCAAGCCGGTTCGTTCTCGGAGTGCAAGGTCCAGATCTCCCAGCAATGCTCCGCCCCCGGTGAGCATTACACCACGATCCACGATATCTGAAGCAAGATCGGGCGGTGTGACTTCAAGCGCAGCCATCACCGCTTCGCAAATCGCCTCCACGGGCTCCGACAAGGCCTCGACAACCTGTGCTTGGTTGACTGTGGCTTCCTTGGGAATGCCGTTCACGAGATCGCGGCCCCGTATCATCATGGTTGTCCCATGACCGTCTCTCGGCATGCGAGCCGTACCGATCGACGTTTTGATCCGTTCAGCAGTGGCCACACCCACCAAAAGGTTTTGATGACGGCGAAGGTAATTGATGATCGCTTCATCCATGCGGTCTCCACCAATGCGAACAGATCTTGCATAGACAATGTCGCCAAGGGATAGGACGGCAACCTCAGTGGTCCCACCGCCAATATCGACGACCATATTTCCGGTAGGCTCGATAATCGGCATTCCCGCTCCAATCGCCGCTGCTATTGGTTCAGCGATTAGTCCTGCTTGGCTTGCACCTGCAGACAACACTGAATGGCGAATTGCACGCTTTTCTACTGGAGTTGCACCATGTGGAACGCAGACAATTATCTTTGGCTTCCACAATGTTGATCGTGTGTGCACCTTTTGAATAAAATGCTTGATCATTTCTTCTGCGACGTCAAAATCAGCGATAACACCATCGCGCATCGGCCTTATGGCCTCTATGCCGACGGGCGTGCGGCCCAGCATTAGCTTGGCATCTTCGCCCACGGCCAATACCTTTTTCCGACCGTCTTTAATATGGTAGGCAACTACAGATGGTTCTGACAACACTATACCACGCCCCTTGACATAAATTAGCGTGTTTGCCGTTCCGAGGTCGATAGCCATGTCCGAAGAAAACATGCCCCACAGTTTGCCAAATCCAAGCACCAGATTACTGCCCCTCGCCTTAAAATAATGGGCAACCCGCCCATTGGGTTGTGAACAAATGCTTCTATAAGCGCAGCTCTGCTGATGCGAAAGAGATAGAACGCAGACGCCCGGCATGAACTTGCCACATCTACCTGGCAAACTGCAGACATACATTGGATGATGCAAATATCATTATTTTTGAAAAAAATAAAATTATTTCAAATGATTTCGAAAAGGTTTGTGGCCTCTCATAGCAATATATAAATCTATCATTATAGCAGGAATAGACGCTCAAGCTTTAAAACTCCACGGCATGGGCATGTCAATTTCAGCAGGTTGCCATTGATTTGCGATGCGCCCCACAGCAAGTGCCGTCCAATGCGACCAGGTCG
>DATHYR010000410.1:0-1042 GCA_035458985.1 Pseudomonadales bacterium | reverse complement strand
TAAAACGCTTTAAGTTCATGATTCCTCCATAGTCGGGTTTTGAAGTCGGGAACTGTCTACCGACTTTAGTCGGCAGGTGTCAAGTCACTCAGGCTACTAGGTTGGGGAAAAGCTCAATGGCACGCTGTACAGCAGGCGTCCACGAGTCCCCAGTGACATACTGCAAATGCCACGCTTCAAAGTTCGGGTTAGTCGGGTCTGCGACAGCCCAAGTGAAACCATATTCAAGAGCTTTACAAGTAGCAAAACCGTCGCCTAGTAACCATTTGCAGATCGGTGAATTGAGGCCACAATTAGCGACGTCTATGGCGAGTCCCCAGCCGTGATCACTGTTGCCTGGTGTCGCACACGGTGACTTGCCTGGCTTCAAATAGTACTTTCGTCCTTGCCACACACGAATAACTTGCGGTACACGGCCACCGTCCGTAGTCGAGTAACGCTCGTTAAACATTGCGAGCTGTGTTGCGTATGTGCGGTATGCGCCTACTTGATTCAGTGTGATCTTGTTGAAATATGCGTCTAGTTGTAAACAGTTCCACGCTGTGGCCGCATGCTTTTCTAGTAGTCCTGCTGGGCTTTGGATTGTGCGTAATACCGATGTGTTGACTTTGCCGTTCGTTTGACCGGTCAGGTCGGTCGGCATAATGATCGGTAATACAGGGAACTTCACTAGAAATCACCTTCAGGTTGCAGTACTCGAATGCCTACTGTGCCTGTGTTGGTTATGCCGTAGAGGGCGTTTTGTGGTGGCAAGATCATCATAGTTACGACGTCTTTTTTGGTGACTAAGCCTGTGGTGGTGGTGACTGCTGATCCGCCGATGTGGATGTCGGTTCCTACTGGTTCTAGGTAGATGGTGCGTGTGGCGTTCTCTGTCGCTGCAATGAGCAGTGTTGGGCTAGTTGTCACGGTGACTGTGGAAGCGATCATTGTTCCTTCTTTTTAATGATGGGTTCTACTGGTTTGTTGGTGAGTGCGGCCATGCCGTTACCGACTGAGTAGCCGACGATCATTGTGATTACGGGCAAACCTTGGCTGGTGT
>DATHYR010000409.1:0-5828 GCA_035458985.1 Pseudomonadales bacterium | reverse complement strand
TAGTGGGTAATGACGTCAAAATGTCGCTGCAAACTGACGGCCCTTATGCGCGTTTTAACATTGACATGATGTCGCCACACTTTGACACCGAGCACTTCTTACGCGAATTTCTGTTGGTGATCTGGCATCGATTTCCCAGTTGGTATTTAGGGGATGCCATACCGCTTTTAGAAACCCACTTCAGTTTTAAAAAGCCTCAGCATTTGAGCGAGCTCGAAATCATGTTTCCTGCTAAGTTGTACTTTAATCAGCCCAGTAATAGTTTGGTGTTTGAGGCGACAGAGTTGCAACGACCTTTGATTCGTTCGGCGTATGAATTAGAGAAATATCTTCACAATGCGCCGGCTGATTTCATGACGATTCCGGGTTCAGAAGCAAACCTAGAACGTCAACTGATGCGCTACTTACTTGATCCACGTGAAGGCGGTGTCAGGCCAATAAGCCTTGAGCAAGCTGCCGCGTTTCTTGGCATAAGTCAGCAGACATTGCACCGCCGTCTATTGGCCGAGGGTACGAGCTTTCAAACGATTAAAGATAGTTTACGACGAGAGCGAGCCATTTCTTTGCTGTTAGAGGGAGGGAGCTCAGTAGAAGAGATTTCAGCCCGTTTAGGCTTTGGTGAGGCGCGTTCTTTCACGCGAGCTTTCAAACTGTGGACGGGTGTTTCACCCAGACAATACCGTAAAACACACCAGTAAGCGTGATGATACAGACCCTTAGCTAGGGAAGATTTCGCTCATGAAGGTTAAAAATGGAGGCCCTATGTCGGTGACGGCAAGTATTATTCGGTGGCTGTTATTACTCACTGGTTTTAAATACCTTGTGGGACTTGGTTTTAAGTACCCACCACATTGGTTATTTCAGTATTGGCCACATTTATTGTCGCGTCGCTTGGCCATCACGTGGCATACGATTGCGGATCGGCGAATTGCTACCATCACGCCCAATGGCCACAGACCCTCTGGACATGTCATTTTCTTACACGGCGGTGGCTATGCTTTGGGATTCCTGCCTATGTTTACGCGTTTTGCCACACGTTTGGTTAAAGAGCATCATCTTCGGGTGAGTTTGTTGGATTACCCCTTAGCGCCAACCGCGGGTGTGCATGAGGTGCAGCAGTTTGTTAACGAGGCCTACCATCATTTAAGGCAGCACTATCCAGAGGATAGCTTTGCCTTATTAGGTGACTCTGCGGGTGGGGCATTGGCCTTGGTGCTACTTCAATCTCTTCGCGATAGCGGTGGCCCGATGCCTTATAAAACCGTACTTATTTCGCCTTGGGTAGATGCAGATATGTCACGTGATCTTTCGCCTTGGGATCGTCTCGACGCGGTGTTATCCCAGCCATCATTGGCTGTTGCTATTAATAATTACCGCCGTGATTGTGGATTGGATGATCCGCGCATATCTCCCATATTAGGGGGGTTGCACCACTTGGGTGACGTCGCCGTGGTAGCCGGAGGCGGAGAGTTATTCTACCCCGACCTATGTCGTTTGAGACGAGATATGCGTCAGAGTAAAGGGACGGCGGTGTTGTGGTTTGAAGGCGCGGGTCTTTGGCACGACTGGCTGTATTTTGCTATTCCAGAAGCGAAGGTAACTCGGGAAGAGATTGGCCGCTGGCTGTCACACGAGCGGCCCTAGCCGACTATTGTCCCTTAAATACCGGTGGACGTTTTTGGAAAAACGCTTGTGTACCTTCTTTGAAGTCACGGCTAGTAAAGCAGACATTTTGATGTACCGATTCCATGTCCATGGTCTCAAATACATCGTGATCTTCAGCAAAGCGCAGGACTTTTTTGGCATGCTTAAGGGTCAGTGGCGCGCATTGGGCGAGTTGTTCAGCCAATGCCTGAGTGGCACTGAGGAGTTCGTCACTGGCGACAACGCGGTTTACCATACCTAGTTGCAGGCTTTTTTGCGCATCCAAGCGCTGTGAGAAGGCAATCATCTCAAAGGCGCGTTGCGGACCAAGGTTGGTCAGTAGATGTTTGTGAAGACCGCCATCGGGGATCAAACTGATCGCGCCGAAAGCCGAATAGAAAAAGGCATCTTCAGCCATCACAATCATGTCGCACACTAAGGCTAGTGAGGCGCCAATGCCCGCAGCGGCGCCGTTGACGGCAGCGATGACAGGTTTGTCGCCCTTAGCAATCGCTTCCATCAAGGGGTGGTACTCTTTGCGAAGCATATCGGTGACGTAACCATCTCGTTCCGCGTCGTCGTCGCGCTCCATGAGGTCGGTTCCCGCGCAAAAACCCGCACCGTTAGCCGCAAGAACGATAACGCGAACAGTTTCATTGGCGTTAAGCGCTTCTATGGCGAGTCGAACTTCGGTGCGTAATTGTCTGTCCATGGCATTGCGCGCCTTGGGGCGGTTGAGGGTGATCGTGGCGACGGCGCCATCTATGTCGAGCAAAATATTTTGGTAGTCCATGGGGTATCCTTTATTTCGGTGGCATGCGGATGGCGGCATCCATACGGATACATTCACCATTAATGTAATCGTTATCGACGATATGCGCGGCAAGCTTGGCAATTTCCTCGGGTTTGCCGAGGCGTTTGGGGTAGACGGTTGAAGACACTAAATTGTCGATATACTCGGGATTAAGTGAGTCGAACAGCGGCGTATGGATAATACCCGGTACTATGGTCACAACCCGAATACCATAAGGCGCTAATTCTCTCGCCATCGGCAATGTCATGCCGACAATCGCGCCCTTGGTGGCTGAGTAAGCTACTTGTCCCACTTGACCCTCGTAGGCGGCCACAGAGGCAGTATTCATGATCACTCCGCGACACCCATCCGCATTGACTGGGTCACCCTCAGCCATGGCTTTAGCGGCTAAACGACAGATGTTAAACGTTCCCACTTGGTTGATCATGACCACTTTGATGTAGGTATCCAGCGGGTGAGGTCCATTTTTACTGAACGTCTTACATGCTGGCCCAATACCGGCAAAATTGTTGACGATGTGGAGCCCACCGTGGCTGGCAACAACATCGGCTATGGCATGCTCTACAGCCGCTTCATCGGTAACGTCAACGTGGTAGTAGCGGCATGTGTCACCGAGCGCTTTGGCGAGGGCTTCTCCAGCGTCTTGGTTGAGATCAAATATAGCGACCTTGGCGCCATCGGCGATGTAACGTTCAACCGTGGCGCGCCCTAAGCCTGAGGCGCCGCCAGTCACAATGGCTGATTTTCCTTTGATATCCATTCTTGGCTCCTATTGAAAAGTGTCACCGCTCGTAGCGGCGTGGCGCAAAATTGTAGGGACGGCAAAGCGCTCGCCAAAGCGCGCTGCAAGCTCGTCACAGCGGGCGGCCACTGCAGCGGGCCCATACAAGTCACCGTGGCTGTAGGTATTGACCATTTGAATAAAACCGCCGGTCCACGTGGGGGCGCCAATGCCAAGCAGTGAACCGACGTTACCGTCCGCTACAGAGCTAAGAACGCCTTCTTCTAAACAGCGTAAGCTTTCCAATACTTGTCGCATCAGTAAACGATCTTTGATGTCCTGCGGTGACAGTGTGGCACCTGGTTTTGCAAAATGCTCTGCCATACCCGGCCAAAGTGTTTTGCCATGTTCACCATAATCAAAGAAGCCCCCACCGTGATGGCGGCCGCGGCGTTGGAATTCATTGACCATTCGAGTGCAGAGCGAGGCGTTGGCAGAGGTGTCTGCTTTACTACAAAAAACGCCCATCGCTTTGTGAGTCTCTGCCGCGCGCACAGAGAGCTGTTGGCTGACTTCGTCTTGCACCGTCAGCGGGCCAACTGGCATGCCAATGTGACGACCAAGGTTGTCAATTAACAGCGGGTCTAGCCCCTCTAGAATCATGTGTGCCGCCTCATCTAGGTAGGTAGAAAAGACACGAGAGGTGAAGAACCCCAGTGAATCATTCACCACGATGGGGGTTTTACGAAGCTGTTGTGAAAAATCAAACGCCATGGCTAATGCAGTATCGGATGTATGTTCGCCGCGAATGATTTCAATCAGCGGCATCTTATCGACAGGCGAGAAAAAGTGGATACCAATAAATCGCTCTGGGTGTTTTATGGCCTTGGCGAGCAGGCTAATTGGCAGGGTAGAGGTATTGGATGCCAGTAGCCCATGCTCTGCGAGGTATGGCTCGGCTTCCGCAAGGATGTTGTGTTTGAGTGTTAGATCCTCAAACACGGCCTCAACGATTAGGTCGCATCCCTCAAGGTCTGCCATATTGGTCGTGGCATGAATCCTGTTCAGTAAGGCTAATTTATCCGCATCGCTGGCGCGTCCTCGAGCGATTTGTTTATCCATGAGTTGTGCGCTGTAAGCTTTGCCTTTATCTGCCGCGGCTTGCTCGACATCTTTTAGCATCACTTCTATGCCGACTTTAGCGGCGCTGTATGCAATACCTTGTCCCATCATACCTGCGCCCAGTACCCCTAATTTAGTGATCTTTCTGGGGGCTATGTCGCGGGGTCGACTCATACCACTATTGATTTTATTCATTTGAAAGAAACCACCAGTGATGAGGTTCTTGGCTTCTTTAGTAGTCACTAAAGAGGCAAAGCCACGCGATTCGATACGTTGCGCGATATCAAAATCTACTGTCACAACATCCGCAGCGATGGACAATATGCGTTCTGGGGCTGGCAGCAGTCCGCGAGTCTTTTGGAATAACATGGCGGGGGCGGCAGCGAGTGTTTGCTGGACCGTTGGATGCCACACATCACCACCAGGGATGCGATGGTTGGGGCGATCCCAAGGCTGTTGCCAGGCCTCGGGATGTTCCATAATCCACGTCTTCGCTGTGCCAAGCAGTTCCTCATCACTCTCTACTAGGGCATCGATATAACCATGTTCTAAGGCTTGGCTAGGGCGAAAACGCGTCCCCTCCAACAGCAGTGGTAAGGCTTTTTGCAAGCCCAGTAAATGAATACTCCGAACGACACCACCGCCACCGGGTAATAGTCCCAGTGTCACTTCCGGCAAACCGATCAGCGTGCTTTGTTTATTGCTCGCTATGCGATAGTTGCAGGCCAAGCATAGTTCTAAACCGCCACCCAGAGCCGAGCCATTTATCGCGGCTACGATGGGGACAGGCAGATGTTCTAGGCGACGCATGACCGATTTGATGTCTTCGACCATATCGAAAAATGTCTGTTCGCCACCGGGCTGGCATTGCAGCATTTCCTTGAGATCGCCACCGGCAAAAAAGGTGGATTTGGCGGAGGCAAAAATGACCCCATGCAATTTGGTTTCGCTACAAAGCTTATCTGCGGTGGCAGAAAACGCCTGGCGAAACTGTGCATTCATGGCATTGACTGGGCCATCGAGGTCCATAGTAATTGTAACGATGGCATCATCGTCTTTGTGGTAATGAAAACCGTGTAAATTTTCGCTCATGGGATCCTCCTAAACGCGTTCGATGATAGTGGCGATACCTTGACCGCCGCCCACACACAACGCAGCTAAACCTCGTTTAAGATCGCGTCGTTCAAGCTCATCGAGCAGAATGCCCAAGATCATGGCGCCGGTAGCCCCAAGTGGGTGACCCATGGCTATCGCGCCACCATTAACATTGGTGATTTCATCGCTAATACCTAGGTCTTTCATGAACCGAAGCGCCACTGAGGCAAAGGCCTCATTGATTTCCCACAAATCGATATCCGCGACTGATAAGCCTGCTTTGGCAAGTGCCTTGAGCGCCGCAGGTCCTGGCGCGGTGAGCATAATCGTGGGGTCATTGGCGGTGACGGCCGTGGCGACGATGCGCGCTCGAGGTGTGAGATGATTATGCTTAGCGGCAGCTTCGCTGCCGATTAACACGGCGGATGCACC
>DATHYR010000408.1:0-49546 GCA_035458985.1 Pseudomonadales bacterium | reverse complement strand
GATGGCTGAAAAGCGCCGTGAGTTTAGCTACGCGGGTGACAGCTTGTCGTTAAACTTCCAAGATATCCCTGTGCGTTCTGTCCTGCAGTTAATCGCTGATTTTACCGACCTAAATTTGGTGGCGAGTGATACGGTGACGGGCAATATTACGCTGCGTCTACAGAATGTCCCTTGGGATCAAGCGCTGGATTTGGTACTAAAAACGAAAGGTTTAGATAAGCGAGTCGATGGTAATGTCCTGATGGTGGGGCCTGCCGATGAGATTGCTGAGCGCGAAAGAAAAGAGGTTGAACATAACAAACAGCGCGAAGAGTTGGCGCCGTTACAAACTGAATTCATAAAAATTCGCTATGCCGATGCTAAAGAGCTGTATGACATGTTCATGGGAACCGGCGATCAACAGAGTCAATCATCGCGTCGAAGAAATACGGATTCAGATGAAGACTACCAAAGTCTGTTGTCAGAACGAGGTTCTATCCATGTTGATGAGCGCACTAATGCCCTCTTAGTGACAGAAACGGCTAATAAACTGGATGAAATTCGCGGTTTAATAGAATTACTCGATGTCCCTATTCGCCAGGTAATGATTGAGGCGCGCATTGTTAAAGCCAGTTCAGATTTCTCTGAAAAACTGGGCGTGCAGTGGGGCGGTGTTGGCACAGCTGACAATGGGCGTCTAATTTCTGGCGGCGGGCTTAATTCGGTGACGAATCTCCGTGATAGTTTTTCAAGTGGCGGTGGATTGGTGGCGGATTATCCCAATGCGCTAGCTGTGGATCTTGGGATTGCCGATTCTGGCACCAGCAAATTTAGTATTGGTTATGCCGATGCTGGCATGTTGCTGAATCTAGAGTTATCAGCCTTGGAATCTGGCGGTTACGGTGAGGTGGTGTCACAGCCCAAAGTCATCACCGGCGACAAGCAAGAAGCCATGATTAGTTCCGGCGTTAAAATTCCTTATCAAACCCGTCAAAACGGGGCATCTGAAGGGGCGGGAAATCAACAAGCCACCATTACGCTAGAAGAGGCGGTATTAAAGTTACAGGTGACGCCCAAAATCACGCCCGATAATCGAATCATTATGGATCTCATTATCACGCAAGATGCGCTGGCCGGATTAGCGAGTAACGATCAGCCTTTGATCGACACCACGCAACTTGAAACCCAAGTATTAGTCGATAACGGTGAAACCATAGTATTGGGTGGTGTTTTCCAAACTGAAGACATTAATTCCACCACGAAAACACCTTTGTTGGGTGATATCCCCGTGTTGGGCAACTTGTTTAAGCGTAAAACCCAGACCACTTCAAAAACTGAGACGTTGATATTTATCACGCCCAGTATCTTGGCCGACGCGCTGCGTTAATGCAGCGCTAGGTACTGCGCTGTTACCAGCGCATTTCACCCTGGCGCGCTTAGGCTATATAATGCCTCAGCGCCAAGGGGGCGCTCAGTGAGAGCAACAATGAAAAAAACCACTAACATCTTCCTCGTCGGCCCTATGGGGGCAGGCAAGACGACCATTGGTCGCTTATTGGCAGATCGTTTACAACTCCATTTTGTCGATGCCGATAAATATATTGAAGATGCTACCGGTGCTAATATTCCCTGGATTTTTGACGTAGAAGGCGAAGCGGGTTTTCGTGAACGTGAAACCAAAGCTATCGACGAGTTGAGTCAAGATAATGGTATTTTATTGGCCACAGGCGGTGGTGCCGTGACGCGCGAAGTCAACCGCGATCTACTGCGTCAGCGCGGCGTTGTGGTTTACCTATATGCTACGGTTGATCAGCAGGTAGAGCGAACGGCACGCGATCGTAACCGACCCCTCTTACAAAATGATAATCCTCGGCAGGTCCTAGAAAGTTTGTTTCACGTGCGCGACCCTCTCTACCGAGAGGTGGCCGATATTATTGTGACAACCGATAATCGTCCTCCCCACATCGTAGCGAGAGATATCGGCGAACAAATCAGCCAGTACACCAGTCAATTAACCTAGAGAAAGATATGAAACAACTCAGTGTCGCCTTGGGCGATCGCTCCTATCCCATTTATATCGGCCCCGGGCTGATGTCTGATATATCGCTACTGCAACGCCACATTCGTGGCCAGCAAGTGATGATTGTCACTAATGACACTATCGCTCCGTTGTATTTGCCACAGGTTGCCGCTGCTTTAGAGGGTAAGACCGTCGAGCACATTATCCTGCCTGATGGTGAAAAATTTAAGAATTTAGACACACTCAATCGCGTTTTTGATGCCCTCCTTGCGAATCGCTTCAATCGCACCGTGACGCTCCTTGCGCTGGGCGGCGGTGTGATAGGAGACATGACGGGTTTTGCGGCGTCATGTTATCAACGCGGGGTCGACTTTGTGCAGGTGCCGACAACATTGCTGTCGCAGGTTGATTCTTCCGTGGGAGGCAAAACGGGTGTTAACCATCCCATGGGTAAAAACATGATCGGCGCATTTTATCAACCGCGCTGTGTCTTGATCGATACTGACTCCTTGCGCAGCTTGCCCGACCGTGAGTTTTCTGCCGGGATGGCTGAGGTGATTAAATATGGTCTTATCGCCGATGCTGATTTTTTTGTATGGTTAGAAAATAATGTCGACGCGCTTATGGCGCGTGATGAAGCAGCGCTTCAATACGCTATTGCCCTGTCTTGCCAAACAAAAGCGCACGTTGTCGCGCAAGACGAGCGCGAAGGTGGGATTCGGGCTATTCTTAATCTAGGCCATACGTTTGGGCATGCCATTGAAACCGCCACGCAGTACACAAGCTATTTGCATGGCGAAGCGGTGGCTGTGGGTATGTTGATGGCGATGGATCTTTCTAGGCGCATGGGAGCGATAAGTGAGCAGGAATGCCAGCGAACACTTGCGTTAATCAGTCGCTGTGGTCTACCTACGGTTAGCCCCCAAGGCATGTCGCTAGAAACGTACATGTCCCTGATGGCAGTAGATAAGAAAGTGCTCGATGGATCATTGCGGTTGGTCTTGTTGAAACGACTGGGAGAGGCTTACGTCGGCAATGACTTTTCACCCCTTGCACTGGAAGCTACGCTGAGGGCTTTTTGTCACGAGTGAGGTTAGCATGGAAGCGCTTAAAACCGCCTTTAATGGAGATGTGTTGCAGTCCGTGGAAAGCTTGATATCAACCTCAAAAGATAGTTTTTATTTTGATGCGCATCGCAGCGATACTGTGCAGCAGATGGATCATCATTGGAAATATTCAGGAACCGTTCTTTTGTGCGGTGATACTGGTGTCGGTAAAACCTCGCTGATTAAGAAAGCTCAAGAGATGTTGAGTGATGATGTGGTGTCGCTTTATATCGATGGCAAGGTGCTGCTGACAGCGGATGACATTCTTAGTTATATCCTCGACGCCTTAAATTTGAGTGGTGGCCCCCTCAAAACACGCCGTGAGGCGGCGGAAAAGTTATTGCAGCATGCCGAGCTAGAGGCAGATTTGGGTCGATATGTGTTGCTGTACTTTGATCATTTCGATGCGCTTCGTGACAATAGCCAACGCTTTTTCTGGCAGTTGTCACAACTGCCTCATAGTCAATTAAAGATGGTATTTGTGACAGACAGTTACTACCGAGAATGTCTGGAAGGCTTCGGGGTAGCGGATACAATACCCCAATTAGTATTACAGCCGCTGCATCCTCATAAAATTATTCACCATCTTAATGAGCGATTAGCGCCCAGTGGCTTGGAGATGCATCAGCTGCTATCGGTGAAGGCCCTTGACCAACTGGTCGCGACATCACGAGGTAATATTGCCAAGTTGGAAGATGCTCTCCAGCAGTTAATCACCCAGTACCAAGCCCCCAAGCCCGCCAAAACATCGTTAAGCAGTACGGTCGTAGGGGTAGTGGCATTGAGTCTTATACTCACGGGGGGGATATATTATTTACTGGTGGGTGGAACCAAGGGTGCAGAAGTGGCACCGGCGGCTTCGGTAGAGACATTAAATCCCCTTTACATGGATAAATCATTTGATGACAGCCCAGTTGAGATAGCGTCTCAGGAAGAGATACAAGTGCTCACAGAAGAGACTGTCCTGGTTGGGCCTGATCAAGACGAGAAGACGGACGTCTTCACCGTTTCCAGCCCGGCTGTCCTTGGGGAGGTCAATGACGATGTCCCTCCAGAACGAGAGCCTGTCAACGTCACCACGACCGCGCCAGCGGAAATTACCCCAAAATCTCTCGCGGTTCAGCCTATGTTGCCTGTGACAATTCAACTGATGGGCGTCTATGAGCGGCCGCGTTTGGAAGCGATCATCCGGAGGTATAGTGATCAGCCGTTAGATATTGTTGAAACGGAGCGAAACGGTAGGCCTTGGTTTGTCTTGTTGTATGGTACTTTCGCGGATAAAGAGGCGGCAAAGCGTCAATTAGGAAGAATTCCTAGCGAATTACGGGCTGGAGAACCATGGATACGTATGCGCAATGATATTCGCTAAGTCCTTGAAAAACATAAGTAAGATTGATTTTCTCTATTAAAAATATCCATTTTTTAAGCTATTTTCGGGAATTTTGAACAGTAAAATTTGTTAGAACATCTCCCCCCGTGTAGAATGTCCGTCCCCTTTTTCTAGTGTTAGTCGCTATGCGCCGCTTAGAAATGGCTAACATACTGTTTTATTTCATTTTTTACGGGATTGTCTATGAGCGCAGGACTGTATACCGCGGGTGAATTCAAGGATAACTGTGGATTTGGCTTAATTGCACATATGCAAGGTGAGCCAAGTCATCGATTGTTGAGTACCGCTATCGAAGCTTTAACATGTATGACTCACCGTGGCGGTATTGCTGCCGATGGTAAGACCGGTGATGGTTGTGGCCTGTTGATTCAAAGTCCAGTAAGCTTTTTGCGCAGTATCGCGCAACAGGACTTAGGTCATACCTTAAGCGATCACTTTGCTGTAGGTCAGATATTTCTCAGCAAAAACCCTGACTTAGCTGCCGTTGCTCGTGCCGAATTTGAAACGCAAGTCCTGGCGCAAGGTCTTAAGCCTCTGGGTTGGCGTAAAGTACCTGTCGACCCCAGTGTGTGTGGTGAGATTGCATTAGAGACCTTGCCCGACATTGAACAATTGTTCATTGACGCGCCCGGTGTTGATCCCGCCGATCTCTCTGCCAAGCTTTTTGTGGTTCGCCGCTTCACTGAAAAGGCCTTGGAAAGCGATCCAGACTTTTATATTTGCAGCTTGTCTGAGCGTGTACTCTCCTACAAGGGCCTGGTGATGCCAGTCGACCTGCCGCGCTTCTACCTGGATCTGGCCGATCAGCGTATGGAGACAGCCATTTGTGTGTTCCACCAGCGTTTCTCTACCAATACGAGCCCCCGTTGGCCCTTAGCTCAGCCTTTCCGCTTGTTGGCACACAACGGTGAAATTAACACCATTGATGGCAACCGTAACTGGGCTGATGCCCGTTCTAGCAAGTTTGTCTGTGAGAAACTGCCTAACATCAAAGAGTTGATGCCCTTGGTCAACCGTACAGGCTCAGACTCCTCTAGTATGGATAACATGCTCGATGTGTTATTGACGGGCGGTATGGATCTATTTCGTGCCCTGCGGATGATGATCCCGCCAGCATGGCAAAACATCGAATCGATGGACTCCGACCTTCGCGCCTTCTACGAGTACAACTCAATGCACCTTGAGCCCTGGGATGGTCCAGCTGGCTTGGTGTTAACTGAAGGTCGTCACGCTGTTTGTATGCTTGATCGCAATGGCCTGCGTCCTGCACGTTATGTCATCACGAAAGATGGCTTTATTACTCTGGCCTCTGAGATTGGTGTGTACAATTACTCGCCTGAGGATGTGGTCAGCAAGGGGCGTATTGGCCCTGGACAAATGCTGGTGGTGGATACTCATACCGGTGAGCTGTTGTTGACGGATGACATCGACCAGCGCCTTAAGTCATCCAAGCCTTACCGCAAGTGGCTGCGTCAGAATACGGTAGTGATTGAAGGTCATTTAGAAAGCGATGAGCCCGTTAATCAAATAACTGGTGATGATCTGCTGGCCTACATGAAAATGTTTAAAGTCTCCTTTGAAGAGGCTGAGCAGGTATTGCGCCCCTTGGGCGAGACTGGCCAAGAGGCCGTTGGCTCGATGGGTGACGACACGCCTATGGCAGTATTGTCACTGCAGCAACGCTCACTGTATGACTATTTCCGGCAGAAGTTTGCTCAAGTGACTAACCCTCCTATTGACCCATTGCGCGAAGCGATTGTGATGTCGCTCGAGACGTGTATGGGTCCAGAGCTGAACGTTTACGAGGAAACACCCGAACACGCGAATCGCGTCGTACTGTCGTCACCCGTGTTATCTGACAGTAAGTTCCAAGCGCTCATGAACCTGGAAGAGCGTGGTTACCCTGCCTTGGCGATTAGTCTGCAATACAATCCAGATGAGAAAAGTTTGGAGCAGGCGGTGCGAGATATCGCCGATGCGGCAGAAGCGGCTGTGCGCGCCGGTACCGTGTTTGTGGTACTGACCGATCGCGATATCAGCAAAGGGATGCTGCCAGTGCACGCTTTGTTGGCATCGGGTGCTGTCCATCACCGTTTGATTGAAGCGGGTTTGCGAACCGACTCCAACATTGTGGTTGAGACCGCGACGGCGCGCGATTCACATCACATTGCAACCTTGATTGGCTTCGGTGCCAGCTGTGTCTACCCCTATTTGTCATACTCTGTGTTAAGTGATTTGATCGCTAAGGGCGAGTTGTTGGGTGACCCTGATAAGTCTCACAAAAACTACCGCAAAGGCATCAATAAAGGCCTGCTTAAGATCATGTCTAAGATGGGTATTTCTACCATCAGTTCATACCGTGGCGCGCAGTTGTTTGAAGCCGTTGGTATTGATCGCAACGTGGTGGATCTATGCTTTAAAGGTGTGTCTTCGCGCATTCAGGGAGCGGGTTTCCCTGAGTTAGAAGCGGACCAGAAGAAATTGGCTAAGTTAGCGTTTACAGCGCGTAAGTCGGTTGAGCAAGGCGGCTTGCTGAAATATGTGCACGGTAGCGAATATCACGCCTTCAACCCCGACGTTGTGCGTGCGTTGCAAGAAGCTGTTCAGACCGGCAATCCCGATGCCTACCGTCGCTATGCTGAACTCGTCAATACGCGACCCATTGCCACACTTCGAGATTTGATGGCGCTGCGCACCGATGTGACGCCGATCGATATTGAAGACGTCGAGCCACTGCAAAACATTTTGTTGCGTTTTGACTCAGCTGGTATGTCTTTAGGCGCATTATCACCAGAAGCACACGAAGCCTTGGCGGAGGCGATGAACAGCCTCGGCGGCCGTTCGAACTCTGGCGAAGGTGGTGAAGACCCCGCTCGCTATGGGACGAATCGTGTGTCAAAAATTAAGCAGGTAGCCTCAGGCCGTTTTGGTGTGACACCGCACTACTTGGTGAACGCTGAGGTCTTGCAAATCAAGGTGGCTCAAGGCGCCAAGCCTGGAGAGGGTGGTCAGTTGCCCGGCGGCAAGGTGAATGATTTGATCGCTCGTCTGCGTTACTCCGTCCCGGGTGTGACGTTGATTTCACCGCCGCCCCATCACGACATTTACTCCATCGAGGATTTAGCGCAGCTGATCTTCGACTTGAAGCAAGTGAATCCTAAGGCGCTCGTATCAGTCAAGTTAGTCTCTGAGCCGGGTGTTGGCACTATTGCTGCCGGTGTAGCCAAGGCCTATGCAGACCTGATCACGATCTCTGGTTATGACGGTGGCACAGCAGCTAGCCCCATCACATCGATCCGTAACGCGGGATCTCCGTGGGAGCTGGGTCTGAGCGAGGCGCAACAAGCGCTGCGTATCAACCACCTGCGCGGCAAAGTACGGGTTCAAGCTGACGGCGGTTTAAAAACGGGTCTGGATGTTATCAAGGCGGCCATCTTAGGTGCGGAAAGTTTTGGTTTCGGAACGGCACCTATGGTGTCACTGGGTTGTAAGTTCCTGCGTATTTGCCATTTGAACAACTGCGCGACCGGGGTTGCTACACAGGACAAGCGCCTTCGCGATGATCACTATATTGGTACAGTTGAAATGGTGAAACATTTCTTCCTATTCGTGGCTCAAGAAGTCCGTGAATTGCTGGCTCAGTTGGGTGTTCGATCGATTGAAGACTTAATTGGTCGCACCGACCTGCTGCACGTGATTGAAGGAACAACCGACAAACACGCCAAGTTAGACCTGAGTCCAATTCTGTCTGATGCCGGCGCCGATCCTCGGTTGCCACGTTTTTGCCAATCACCACGCAACGAGCCCTTTGACAAGGGTCTACTAGCCGAACGCATGGTCGACATGACGTTGGCCAGTATAGAAAACAAAGCCGGTGGAACGTTTGAATTTACCGTGACTAACTGTGATCGTTCAATCGGAGCTCGGTTGAGTGGTGAAATCGCTATGCGCTACGGCAACAGTGGCATGAATGATGTGCCGATTACGTTGATGCTGAAAGGAACGGCGGGCCAAAGCTTTGGTGTATGGAATGCTGGTGGCTTAAACATGTACCTTGAAGGCGACGCCAATGATTATGTTGGTAAAGGTATGGCCGGCGGTAAAGTGGTGATTTATCCACCCAAAGGCAGTATGTTTGAAAGCCAAGATACCGCCATTATTGGTAATACCTGCTTGTATGGTGGTACCGGCGGTAAACTGTTTGCTGCTGGTATTGCCGGTGAGCGATTCGCCGTGCGTAACTCCGGTGTCCACGCGGTCGTCGAGGGTGCGGGTGACCACTGCTGTGAATACATGACCGGTGGTCTGGTCACGGTACTCGGCAAGACGGGGTATAACTTCGGTGCAGGTATG
Source organism: Pseudomonadales bacterium (assembly GCA_035458985.1). Classification (GTDB taxonomy): domain Bacteria; phylum Pseudomonadota; class Gammaproteobacteria; order Pseudomonadales; family JAHEIH01; genus JAHEIH01. The sequence continues at coordinate 40,698 of DATHYR010000408.1, read as the reverse complement.
ACCGGCGGATTTGCCTACGTTTTGGATTTAGACCGTACCTTCTCTGAGAAATACAACAACGAGTTGGTCGAAATTTCCCGCATTACTCAAGAGTCTTACGAGGCTCATCGCCATCACTTGCGTGGGGTGATTCAAGAATTCGTAGCCGAAACGGGGAGTGCATGGGGACAAACCATCCTGGATGAGTTTGAAGATTACATGCGCAAGTTCTGGCTGGTGAAACCCAAGGCTGCCAGTTTGGAAAGTTTGCTGCATAACTTTAAGCGCAGTGCCGCTTAATTGCCTGCCGTGTAGAGAGAGAAAATTATGGCTGAGCGTTTAGACAACAATTTCCAATTTATCGAAGTGGGTCGTGCAGACCCCTCGAAAAAAGCGATCGATATTCGTAAGCATCAATTCGTTGAAATTTACGAACCTTTTCAGAAAGAGGAAGTAGCCGGTCAAGCACACCGTTGCTTAGCCTGTGGCAACCCCTACTGTGAATGGAAGTGCCCCGTACACAATTTCATTCCTGATTGGTTGAAGTTGATTTCTGAGGGTAATATTTTCGAAGCGGCAGAGTTGAGTCACCAAACTAACTCATTACCTGAGGTATGTGGTCGTGTCTGCCCACAGGATCGTCTCTGCGAGGGCGCGTGTACCCTCAACGATGGTTTTGGTGCGGTCACTATCGGCTCAGCTGAAAAATACATCACTGATACCGCCTTGAGCATGGGTTGGCGTCCCGATATGTCGAAAGTGGTCCCTACCGGTAAGCGTGTGGCGGTTATTGGTGCGGGTCCGGCAGGATTGGGCTGTGCCGATGTGTTGGCGCGCTCGGGGGTCGACGTGACGGTGTTCGACCGCTATCCAGAAATTGGTGGTCTGTTAACATTTGGTATTCCTGAGTTTAAACTCGAGAAGAGTGTCATGCAGCGCCGTCGTGAAGTCTTCGAAGGCATGGGTATTAAGTTCCAGCTGAACACTGAGGTGGGAACGGATATCACAGCTCAGGAGCTTCTGGACGGCTACGATGCCGTATTCATGGGCACGGGTACCTATAATGCGATGAAGGGCGGATTCCCCGGTGAAGATCTCCCCGGTGTTCATGAAGCCTTAGATTTCTTGATTGCCAACGTTAACCGCAACATGGGTTGGGAAAAAGACGCCGCCGAGTTTGTGAGCGTAAAAGGCAAGCGGGTGGTCGTCTTGGGCGGTGGTGATACCGCGATGGACTGTAACCGTACCTCGATTCGTCAAGGGGCGTCACAAGTGACCTGTGCCTACCGTCGCGACGAAGCTAATATGCCGGGCTCGGCACGCGAAGTCGCTAATGCGAAGGAAGAGGGTGTTCAGTTCCTGTTTAATCGCCAGCCGGTGGCAATTGTCGGTGACGGCAAAGTCGAAGGCGTCAAAGTGGTTGAAACACGGTTGGGTGAGCCCGATGAAAAAGGTCGTCGCCGCCCTGAGGTGATCGAGGGTAGTGAGCAAGTGATTCCTGCCGATGTGGTGCTTGTGGCGTTTGGTTTCCGACCCAGTCCCGCGCCTTGGTTTGGTGATATTGGTGTTCAAACCAATAGTTGGGATGGCGTGATAGCGGCGGAAGAGCAAGAGTTTAAGTTCCAAACCACTAACCCTAAAGTCTTTGCTGGCGGCGATATGGTGCGCGGTTCTGACTTAGTGGTCACGGCCATCTGGGAAGGCCGACAGGCCGCGGAAGGCATTTTGGATTATCTCGACGTATAACGTCGAAACCAAGAGGTGGCTTGCCACCTCTTTTTATTTAAGGATATGACATGAGTGATTTTCCCGTTTTAAAAAACGATCGTTTCCTGCGGGCTTTGAATCGTGAGGCTGTCGATGTCACCCCCGTGTGGATGATGCGTCAGGCAGGTCGTTATTTGCCAGAGTACCGCGCCACGCGTGCTGTCGCGGGTGACTTCATGTCACTTTGTAAGAATACCGAACTGGCTTGCGAGGTCACGCTTCAGCCATTGGCGCGTTATCCCTTGGACGCCGCCATCTTGTTTTCAGATATTCTCACAATCCCTGACGCTATGGGTCTTGGCTTGTATTTTGAACATGGTGAAGGACCTCGCTTCCACAAGCCAGTTCGCACCGCTGCAGAAGTGGAAGCACTTGACGTTGTGAATACAGCAAAAGATCTCACTTACGTGACCGATGCAGTGACCATGATCCGCCGTGAATTGAACGGTCGTGTTCCCTTGATCGGATTTTCGGGTAGCCCATGGACATTGGCTACTTACATGGTCGAGGGTGGCTCCAGCAAAGATTTTCGTCGCGCCAAGGCCATGGCGTTTGACCAACCTAACGTCATGCACATGTTGCTCGATAAGTTGGCCGACAGCGTTATTGACTACCTCAATGCACAAATTATAGCAGGTGCTCAAGCGGTACAAATTTTTGATACCTGGGGTGGTGCGTTGAGTCATGCAGCGTATCAGGAATTTTCGCTGGCTTACATGAAGAAAATTGTGAACGGCTTGAAGCGAGAGCACGATGGACGTAAGATTCCTGTCATTCTCTTCACTAAAAATGGCGGTCAATGGTTGGAGTCGATTGCAGATACTGGCTGCGATGCCGCAGGACTGGATTGGACGACCGATATAGGCCTGGCGCGTCAACGCGTTGGTGGCAAAATAGCACTTCAGGGTAACATGGATCCCACGATGTTATATGCCTCACCCGACGCCATTCGTAACGAGGTTGGCCGTATTCTCGCCAGCTTTGGCCAAGGTAATGGCCATGTGTTTAACTTAGGGCACGGTATCACTCCAGACGTTAAACCTGAGCATGCTGGAGTATTCATTGAGGCCGTACATGAATTGAGTGCTCAATATCACCAGTAAGCCCCGTTATGCGGCGTCATCTTTGGCGCCGCAACCTGTTGAGTCTTCTTTCTTTATCCTGATTGTAGAGGTACCCATGACTAGTCCTTTTAAAAGGATGGGCGTATAATTCTATACAACCTAAGGGGTGGCGATAGCCTGAGATGTCACATGACAAACCCTTGAACCTGATCCGGTTAGTACCGGCGGAGGAATAGGTCATTCATTTCAGCCGCGGGTATACCGGATCCATTACTAAGGATACCGCTGTGCCAAAACGTTTTACGCTTCCTTTTGTTCTCACCAGTATTTTCAGTGCTGTGGTTACCGCCAATGACGGCGCGGTAGAAGAAATCCTCGTGACAGGTGATTTTCGTCCCACCGACTTGCTCAATAGTCCCCTGAGCGTGAGTGTGTTTGACGCCGAGTCGGCGGCGCAACGCGGTGCGACCCATTTGGACGAAATGCTGAACACTTTACCCAACGTGAATTTCTCGGCCGGTAGTAACCGTGCGCGTTATATTCAAATTCGCGGCATCGGCGAACGCAGCCAGTTTAAGGAGCCGATTAACCCCTCGGTGGGATTATTGATCGACGGCGTCGATATGAGTGGTTTGGGGTCGATGGCGACACTCTTTGATATTGAGCAGGTCGAAGTTTTCCGCGGCCCACAGGGCACCCAGTTCGGTGCCAATGCCTTAGCCGGGGTGATCAATTTTCAAAGCGTAGCGCCGCTCACGAATGCACCGAGTAAGTTGGCGTTGCAGACGGGTAACTACGGCAATGGTGGCGTGGCCTTTGCCCACGGTGTTGACCTGGACAACGAGGGTCAATGGGGTGCCCGACTAGCGGTCCAAAAACAAGCGAGCGACGGCTACTACCGCAACGCAACACTGGATCGCAATGATACTAACGGTCGCGATGAACTGACGGGTCGCCTGCGCATACGCTATCAAGCCGATAATGATACCCTGCTAGACCTCAGCGTTTTTAAGGCCGATATCGACAACGGTTACGATGCCTTTACCCTCGACAATAGCCGTATTACCCTGTCGGATGAACCCGGTCACGATCGTCAAGATGCCACTGGATCGAGTCTACGGGCGGTGACCACGCTATCAGATAAGGTGGCCTTTGAAGCGACACTCGCGGTTGCTAATAGCGACAGCGAGTATGGATATGACGAAGACTGGGCCTATCCCACGCTGGCGGCGGGTACCGACTTTGAGGGTTGGGAGTATTCATCGTTTGATAACTATCTGCGCAACCAGCAAACACGCAGCGCCGACTGGCGCTTCTTATCGACCGAAAATGGCCGATTGTTCAATGATCATAGCGATTGGGTGCTAGGTTACTATTACCTTGAACGCGACCAAGATTTACGTCGTCAGTACACCTATCTGGAGGGTGAGTTTATCAGCGCTTACCGCACCTTTAACCGTGCCTTGTACGGTCAACTCGACTCACACTTCACGGATAATTTCACGCTTAGCGTGGGTATGCGTCGCGACAGTTGGACGGCTGATTACAGCGATAATACCAACCTAGTCATCGGCAGCGATCAGAGCCTGTGGGGCGGCAAGCTCGGCGTGCTTTGGAAAGTAGTACCCAATAGTTCGTTGTTCGCCACCCTGTCTCGTGGTTATAAACCCGGTGGGGTAAACACCGACGGTTCGCTGCCTGCAGCCGAACGCGACTTTGGTACGGAGGCGCTCAATAGTGTCGAGGTGGGTTACAAGTGGCGTAGTGAGAGTGGTCGCGTTAACGTTCAGACGGCGTTCTTCCATGCCAAGCGCAGTGACCAACAGGTGAAGGGCGCCTATGTGTTGCCACGTGACGACGGCAGCACGGAGTTTGTCGATTACATTGAAAACGCCGCCAGTGGCGTTAACCGCGGGTTGGAAGTGGAATTTCAGTGGCGTACTACTGACGCATTGGCGTTGAACGGCAGCTTTGCTTATCTGGATGCTAGCTTCGATGAATACCTGGCGCCCGCCACGCAAGCTGATCCTGAAGGTTTGGATCTGAGTGGTCGCGAACAGGCACATGCGCCAAAATACCAAGCCTACCTGCAGGGCGAATACAACTTCGCCAACCGTTGGGCGTTGGTGCTGAGTGCTGAGGCGAAAGACGCCTTTTATTTTTCTGATCGTCACAACGCACGCTCTGACGCCTATGTACTTTGGAATGCCCAGCTCGTTTACCGCGCTAATCGTTGGACCGCCCGTCTGTGGGGTCGCAACCTGAATAATGAAGATGTGGCGGTGCGTGGGTTTGGCAGCTTCGGTAATGATCCCCGCACCGGTTATGCCGTGGGTCAATACGTCCAATATGGTGAGCCGCGAGTGCTTGGACTCAATGTTGAATGGGAGTGGTAACGTGCAGTTATCTGTGGAGATAAGTAAGTACCCACTGGCGGATGAATACATCCCGGCGATTAAGGATTTTATTGATCGAATCAACACCTACGCTGGCTTACACGTTGTGACAAATAGCATGAGTACCCAGATCTTTGGTGAGTACGATACCTTGATGAATGCGTTGGCTGTAGAGATGAAAGCATCCTACTCACAATGGGGTAAAGCGGTGTTTGTGTGTAAATTTATTAACGGCAACCTGCACACAGGGGCTTAACATGCCGATCTTGGAATGGCTGCAAATGAGTTCTTGGTTAGAGTTCACTGCCATGGTACTGGCCTTGATGTACTTGGTATTAGCCATCTTGGAGAAACGTGCCTGCTGGTACGCGGCATTGGCGAGTACAGCTTTGTATACGGTGATTTTTTGGGATGTCAGCCTGCTGATGGAGTCTGCACTGCAGGTCTATTATATGGTGATGGCCGTCTATGGTTGGTGGTACTGGCACGAAGATAAAGCGTCTGCCCCTATTGTTCGTTGGCGCCTTCGCCAACATCTTTGGGGGATGCTGGCGATTACTGTGGCGACGGTGGTATCTGGGTGGCTGTTGTCCCGCTATACCTCGGCAGTCTTGCCTTACTTGGATGCCTTTACCACTTGGGCTAGTGTCCTCGCCACGGTGATGGTGGCGCGAAAGGTATTAGAAAACTGGTTGTATTGGATTGTGATCGATATCGCCTCGATCTATTTATATATGTCGCGCGACTTGAATGTCACCGCGGTGTTATTCGTCATTTACGTAGTACTAGCCATCGTGGGATATAGGCAATGGATGCGTCATCAACCAGCAGCAACCCTCGCGCCTTAGACGACGCCCTTGTTGATTTGAGGTCACGCGGCTGGTCACTCCAGAAGGTGTCACACATCAAGCAAGGAAAAACCAACGACAGCTTCATGGTAACGAATGGCAAACAGTGGTTCGTACTAAGGGTCAATCATCGCGCCAGCGAGACATTGGGTATTGACCGTCAATTAGAGCAGCGTATTCTTCAGTGCCTGCCTAATGGTATTGGTTTGCCCCTAGAAGTATTGACCGAGCACTATATGCTCACGCCCTTTGTCAGGGCGCGTAGCCAACCGCTAAGCAACGCCGAACTCGGTCCTTTTATGGCGCTCCTGCACGGTATCCATGAGATTGATCTGGGCGACGACAATATCGATTATCTTGGACGATTATTAGCGCTTCTGCCCGTGGCGTATCATCCCCAATGGGGACCAACACTTACTCGCTTTAGAGAGCATTTACAGCGCGTAGAGGAGATGTTTGGCTATCACCGCGCTCTCTGTCACCACGACCTTGTCCCTGAAAACATCCTGTGGTCAGTGCATGAGGCAGACGCCACGCCTTGGATCATAGACTGGGAATACGCCGCTATGGGGGATCTCTTTTTTGACTTGGCGTGTATTGTGGAAAGTCACAACATTCCAGAACGCCGTCATGCCGTGGTGCTACAGTCCTACGGTTTAAATTTAGCGCTGGTGAAGAAACTTAGATTGTACCGGGCGATTTATGTGGCCTTAGCGGCGGCTTGGAACATGCGCTGCGGGGTGTCATCCGAATCACAGATGGATTATATTGAACATCTTCTAAGCAGCATTTAAGGCAGCCAAGCCATGCATGTGTTGACAGGCCTTTTGATCATTACCGTACTTAGTGTGTTTGCATGCCACTACATTGTGTCAAAACGCAAAGGGGATACCGTTTTTTGGGTGGTGATGGCCATCCTGATTGGACCGCTGGCCATCCCACTGGCATTTTTTGCTAAGCCAAAGCATTAGAGTTGCTGCTTGAGGGCATCATAGCGGTGCGCGGCTTCATCGCCGTCGTTGACGACCTTGCTGACTAATACGATGGCCATCAGTGAAAAGACAAAACCGGGCACCAGTTCGAAAAGTTCAAAAATCCCGCCGCTCAGCTGTTTCCACACTATCACAGTGACACCACCCACCAACATGCCGGCCAATGCTCCCCAGCGATTCATGCCGCGCCAATAAAGGCTGAGTAAAATAGCGGGACCCAAGCTAGCACCAAGACCCGCCCAAGCATAGGACACGACATCTAACACCTTGGAATCAGGGTCGAGGGCAATAGCGGTAGCAATCACCGCAATCAATCCCACTGACCAGCGACCAATGGTGAGGCGCTCGTCGCTGCTGACACTGTGTTTGCGCAACAGGGGGTAAGCGTCCTCGGCGAGCGACGACGAACACACCAGCAGTTGTGAATCGATGGTGCTCATAATCGCCGCCAAAATAGCGGCCAATAAAAGGCCTGCTACCAGCGGGTGGAAAAGTACACCCACCATCACGATGAAGACTTTTTCAGCATCGGGCAGTGTCTCTGGAAGACTGATGCTTCCCAACATACCCACCGCAATCGCCGCCATATACACGAGTAATGCCCAGCTAATGCCAATGCTAGCCGCGAGGGGAATGTCCTTAGCGGAGGCGATGGCCTTGAAGCGGCTCAGAATATGAGGCTGACCAAAGTAGCCTAAGCCCCACCCCATCAGACTTAGCAACGCTATCCATGTCAGTGGTTCACCTTGGGCATCATTCCAAAGGTTTAACATATGAGGGTTGCGCGCTTCAATCAGCGTCAGGGCGTCACGATGATCCATGAACGCGGCCACAGGTACCATGACGAGTGCGGCAGTGACCAACAGACCTTGAAAAACATCCGTCCAAGATACGGCCAAAAATCCGCCAAACAGCGTGTAAACAATCACAATGATGGCACCAATAATCACCGCGTAGTAGTAATCGAGGCCAAATACGGACTCAAATAACTTGCCGCCACCAATTAAGCCAGAGCTGACATAAAATAGGAAAAACAAGATGATGAAAAGGGCGGAAACGCTTGTGAGCCATGGGCTGTTATCGGCAAAGCGTCGTTGTAAGTATGACGGTAGTGTGACGGCATCATCTAACGCGTGCGAAAAAATGCGCAGGCGCTTGGCCGACAACCACCAATTTAAGGCAACCCCCATGCATAATCCGAGCGATAACCATACCACCTCTAATCCCGCTAAGTAGGCATAGCCAGGTAAACCGAGCAATATCCAGCCTGAAGTGTCCGAGGCCCCTGCGCTGAGGGCGGCTACTGTGGGCGATAGCCGTCGACCGCCCAAATAATAGTCGGTGGCATCTTGAGTTTGGCGCCAGGCATAAATGGCGATACCAAAGACAATGAGCATGTAGACGCCAAAACTACTGGCTATAGTGGCATTAAAAGTAAGCACGACGATGACATTCCTTCGCTTGTTGGTTTATCTCTTCTCTACCATACTAAATGGGCGGCAGGAAGCCGTGCAAACACTGGGTTAATTTCGTCTATGATCGACTCCTTCAAGGATCCGCTGTAACAGTGAGTAAGTTCAGACACATCGTGCGCAATCATCTGCTGACCAGAATGCTGGCCACCTTGTGGCGCGCGATTGGTCAAGATGCCGCCACTTTTCTATGCCTTGTCCTGAGTGCTAGCCTGATCTATGTTCAAACGATTGTTGAGTATCCGCCTGAGTGGCTGCGCAGGCTCGACTTTGTTTATTATGATCTGCGCTTTAGCGCGATGCCTTTGGCGCGGGACGAAAGCCCTCACAAGGTGGTGGTGCTGGATATTGATGACGCCAGTATTCAAGCCGAGGGGCGTTGGCCATGGCCGCGTGAGAAGCTGGCGCAATTGACAGCGAGTGCCTTTGACGCCGGTGCTATCGTCCTTTCTTACGATATTGTATTTGCGGAACCACAGCAAAATATTGTCGATGCGGTGGTCAGTGAACTGCGTCATACCGACGTGTCGAATGAATTATTAGCCTATCGGGATAGCTTCGATGGTGACAAGCAGCTTGCCGAAGCGATCAGTATGGGCGATGCGGTATTGGGGTACTTCACTACCCGTAACGCCAGTTATCAAAATAATACCCTGCCGGACCCTCTCATCACCCTCAGCCCAGAGGTGGTCTCGGCGTTTGTCTCCTATGAAGAACTTGGCCACACCAGCAACTTACCAATGTTTCAAGAGGTCGCCGCACGCTCAGGGTTTGTGACAGCGTTTCCCGATAGCGATGGCTCGGTAAGGCGCTCGCCGCTAATGGTACGATTTGGAGACCAGCTCTACCCCTCGATGGCGTTGTCTAGTGTGTTAGCTTATTTGCTAATGGACGACGCCCCTGAAGTTAAAATTGAGCAATATGGCTCCCTTCGTGCGGTGCGCGCGATAAAAATTGCCGATAATTGGATTAATACCGATATCAACATGAACGTGATGGTGCCCTACCGTGGTGGTCCCTTTAGTTTCCCCTATGTCTCGGCAACAAAATTGATAAACGGTGATGAAGAATCGCGCCGTATCATTGAGGGGGCTATTGTGCTCGTGGGTACCTCGGCCGCGGGGCTCTACGATCTTCGTTCGACGCCTGTCAGTGAGGTTTACCCCGGCGTTGAAGTGCACGCGAATCTAATTGATGGCATGTTGATGGGAGAAATTCCGTATCGCCCTGACTGGGAAAAGGGATCAAGTTTTGTTGCCTTGTTGGTCTTCGGCTTGCTGTTTAGTTTCATTTTCCCCCGCGTCAGCCCCCTTTATCTGTTGTTGCTGGGATTGTCTTCGTTGGCGTTGGCGCTGGGGGTTAACAACTACCTGTGGATCCGCCAAGGTATGGAGTTACCGATAGCTTCGCAGCTGATCTTGATTTTGGGCACCATGATGATTGCTATGTCTCAGGGTTTCTTGTCGGAAGCTGCGACCCGGCAGCGGATCAAAGATATTTTCGATCAATATGTGCCGCCCCAGCACGTCAATACCATGCTGCAAGACCCCGAGAGCATCAACTTGGATGGCGAAAGTCGTGACATGACGATTTTTTTCATGGATATACGTGACTTTACTTCTATCTCAGAGAGCCTTGATGCCGCCCGGTTGAAACGCTTTTTGAGTTTGATCTTTACCCCTGTTACCCAGACTATCTTTGATCACCAGGGTACGATTGATAAGTACGTGGGAGACATGGTGATGGCGTTCTGGGGCGCGCCATTGAAGGACGATAATCATCGTGAAAATGGTGTCCGGGCGGCCATGGCTATTTCCCACATCATGGTCCAACTGCGCGATAGTCTTACGCGTCAGGGTTACCCCGAGGCTTATGTCGGCATGGGTATCAATAGTGGGGTGGTTAACGTGGGTGACATGGGTTCGGAAATCCGTCGTGCCTATACTGTCATCGGCGACCCTGTCAATTTAGCCTCTCGCATTGAAGGTATGACCAAATTTTATGGCATCGAGTTGTTAGTGGGCGAGGACACATACCGGCCACTTAACGACATATTTTTGTGGCGTGAAGTGGATGTTATTCAGGCCAAAGGTAAAGAAGAGGCGGTGGCGATCTATACGCCGTTGGCGGACATCAACGAGGCAGACGAAGCGCTAAAGACGGAGGAAGCGCTCTATCGCCGCGCGCGTGCTGACTACCTGGCGCAACAGTGGGATGACGCTGAGGTAAAATTTCAGCAATTACTCAGCATCCGGGCGTTACCTTTATTTAGTGTCTATCTCGAACGCCTTGCCCACTATCGCCAAAACACGCCGGAAGAAGGCTGGCAAGGCGTCTATAAACATCTCACTAAATAGCGTCCTGCCTCAAGCTCTACCGTGCGGCCGCCAGTAATCGATATCAGGTCCTTCTGGAACGATCTGGGTCGGATTGATCATGGTGTGGCTAAAATAGTAGTGCTGTTTGATATGGTAAAAATTAACTGTATCGGCAACCCCTGGGCGTTGGAAGAGATCTCGCGTGTAAGCAGAGAGATGAAGGTAATCTTCCAAGCGCTGCTTATTGCATTTGAAGTGGCCGTGGTAAACCGCATCAAAACGTATCAACGTGGTGAACAAGCGCCAATCAGCTTCCGTTAACTGGTCGCCAGCCAGATAGCGGTGTTGGCTTAAGTGCTGATCCAGCCTGTCGAGGGTATTAAACAGATCCAAATACGCGTCTTTATACACTTGTTGGCTGGTGGCAAAACCACACCGATAGACACCGTTGTTGACGTGGTGGTAGACCTCCTGATTGATGGTATCAATCTCACCGCGCAAAGCCACCGGGTAATAGTCATCCATATTGCCAGTAATGTCGTTAAACGCGCTGTTCATCATGCGAATAATTTCTGCAGATTCATTGCTGACAATACGATTTTGCTGCTTGTCCCATAACACAGGTACCGTCACGCGACCGGTGTATTCCGGATCGTTTTTTAAGTAAACCTGATACAAATAATCGTGGCCGAACAGCGTGTCCGTTGTACAACTCTCGCCTGCATTGAACTGCCAGCCGTTGGCGAGCATGTGGGGGTGAACCACGGAGACATCGATATGTTCTTCCAGGCCCTTGAGATGCCTAAAAATGAGTGTGCGATGGGCCCAAGGACACGCCAAAGAGACATACAGATGATAGCGTCCAGATTCGGCGTTGAAGCCGGCGTCTCCGGTTGGACCAGCGCTTCCATCGGGCGTTATCCAGTGCCGTAGTTGAGCGGTTTCACGCTTAAAAGCACCGTCGCTTTTTTCGGTATCGTACCACTGGTCAAGCCATCGCCCTTCAACGAGTAATCCCATACTGTCCTCCTAGATAGTACCAAAACGGCCGGCGCGATAATCCTTGATCGCCTGCTCAATCTCAGCTTGTGTGTTCATGACAAAGGGCCCCATATGAACAATTTTTTCGTTGATGGGTGACCCTCGTAGGAGTAAAAGCTGGGCGCCGCTGGGGCCAGCACAAAAACTGATGCGATGGTTGGCGTCCGGCTCGGCTAAGGCCAACTCACCGTCGTCGAGAGAGTGTGATGCCAAGCTACCTTGATAGCAAAACACCAGTGTCCGTGTATCACTATCGAGCTGTAATTCAACGTGTTCACCCTCGGCCAGCTCGACATCAGCAATGGCGCCTTTGCCTGCGAGTCCTTGCAGCGGTGATTGCAGGTCTTGGCCGTTAAATACCCAGTTGCCTGCCAGTGCTTTGGCTTGGCTGGCGTTGGCAATAGAGAGTATTGGTAGGCCATTATCATAGGAATCAAAGTAGCGAGGTTCGCGCATCTTCTCAGCCGCGGGCATGTTTAACCAGATTTGGAAACCGTGCATCCCTTCGGTCGCGTCAGCCAGTGGCATTTCGGAGTGAATGACGCCTCGGCCCGTAGACATCCATTGTACGTCACCCGCACGAATTGCTTTGACATTGCCCATTTGGTCGCGGTGTTCAAATCCGCCTTTCTTAATGTAGGTGAAGGTTTCAATACCGCGGTGGGGATGGGGGGGAAACCCGCCTATGTAATCACTGGCATCATCCGATCGAATTTCATCAATCATTAAATAGGGGTCTAATCCTAGGTCATGAAAGGCAGCAATTCGGGCAATATTTACCCCGTCACCGTCTTGTGTGGGGTGTTGTTTAGCTAATTTTTTTAAAGGCATCATTCACTCTCCATTTGAATCAAGGCTAGCCCCGTTAAATCAGAATAACAATGGATAATTTTTGCTGCTAATTTTCGAAAAATACGAACTCCCTACAACTTTTTTTCACAGACTACGTATAACTAAGGCAACCTCAGAGGCCTTATGAATAAGACAACATTAGAACAGTGGCGCATGTTTCGCGCTGTAGTAGAAGCCGGCGGCTTTAGTCAGGCCAGTGATTTGGTCCATAAGAGCCAGTCGAGTATCCATTATGCTGTGCACAAGCTGGAGGAGACCCTGGGGATTAAGTTGCTCGAGGTGGTGGGTCGTAAGGCGGTGCTAACGGACATTGGTGCCACCATGCTGCGCCGCGCGGATTACTTGCTTCAAGAGGCGCAAAAGCTTGAGAAGGTCGCGGCCTCTCTTAGTGGAGGGGCAGAAACCGTCCTTCGTTTAGCTGTCGATGAAGCCTTTCCTCAGCATTTTTTGTGCGATGCGCTGCAAAAGGTGTCTGACCGCTATCCCTTATTGCGTATCGAGTTGCTCGAAACGGTGTTGACAGGGGCGGTTGAGATGCTCAGTGATCAGCGCGTGCAGTTAGCGATTTCACCCGTGGCAAAATCAGATGTGCATTGTGAAGAACTGTGCCGCATTGAGTTCTTGGCTGTCGCTAGTCCGCAGCACCCTTTGCTGCAGACGGAAGGGCAGATCAGTTTTGAAGATTTGAAGTCCTATCGACAGATTGTGGTGCGAGATAGCGCCCTGGCGACGAATCGTGATTCGGGTTGGTTGGGATCGCATCAGCGTTGGACTGTCAGCCATATTAGAACATCTATTGATATGATCTGCCGGGGGTTAGGTTTTGCTTGGCTACCGGCCAGCGAAGTCCAAGAATACTTATTGAATGGACGCTTGGTTAGGCTGCCTTTGCAAGAAGGCAGCGTTCGAAGTGCCGCCTTACATATTCTGGTAGGTGATATAGATCAGTTAGGGCCTGCCGGACAGATGCTGAGTGAAGAACTGAGAAATATTTCTAAAAATTAGAATATATCTGCGTAAAAATACTAATTTTATTCTAATTAGTCATGAATATACTTCTTTCATAGAGGAGATACTATGACGCAGACATATTCACCCTTCCGAAAGGTTTTGCATTGGCTGTCTGCCGTCATAGTTATAGGCTTATTTGCCTCGGGCCTGTGGATGGTTGAACTGACGTACTACGATCCTTGGTATCAACGGGCGCCGACTTGGCACGTGAATATTGGTGTGGTCCTGTTTGTGTCCACCCTTTGGCGTCTGATGTTACAGTCTCGTAATCCCCGCCTACAGGCGTCTACTCTTCAGCGATGGGCGGCAAAGATGGCGCACTTATCCTTACTGGTGTGTATCGTCCTTTTGACCTTGACTGGCTATGGGTTGAGTACAGCCGATAATCGTCCATTAATGGTGTTTGGCCTGGCTATTCCCGGTATGGGCAGTGTGATGCCACAACAAGAATCGGTTCTAGGCGAATGGCACGAGTTAATCGCCTACACCATGATGGCGTTGACGCTTTTACATGCAGCGGCCGCCTTTAAACACCATGTCATCGACCGCGATGACACCCTTCAAAGAATGTTAATCCATCGAGGAATAAAGAAATGAAAAAGTTACTCTTAGCGACACTGTTTTCTGCGACGGTGATGAGTCCTGTCTGGGCTGCAGATTACAAAATTGATGATCAAGGTGCTCACGCCTCTATTAACTTCAAGGTGAAACATTTGGGTTATTCGTGGTTAACGGGTCGCTTTAATACCTTCTCTGGCAACTTTAGCTATGATCCCGCCAATGTCGAGGCCTCAAGCATCACCGTTGATATTGATACCAACAGTGTCGATTCCAATCACGCGAAACGTGATAAGCATTTGCGAAGTGGCGACTTTCTTGAGGTCGACAAATTCCCAACGGCTACATTTGTCAGTACCCGCGTTGACGTTATTAGCGATGAAGAAATGACAGTCTATGGTGATTTTACTTTGCGTGGCGTCACCAAAAATATTGCCATCGAAGCCTCAAAAGTGGGTGAAGGTCAGGATCCTTGGGGTGGCTATCGCGCGGGTTTTGAAGGTGTGACCGAAATTGACATGGCCGATTATGGGTTCGCAACGGATTTCGGCACAGTATTGTTGGAACTTCATGTAGAAGGTATTCGTATATAAGACACAACGGATTTGGAAACCCCATATCCATTGTGCTTATGACTCCTTGTCTGTAGTGACTGAGCAAGTTTGGCCGGGCTTGATGCCCGGCTTTTTTTTGAGCGGAACTCGCCTTGTTGCGCTGACGAAGTTTTCGCGCTCTTGTTATCGCTTCTTACACCTTTTGGGTAATGCTTAATTGACCATCTACATGAATGTCACGCTGCGGGTATGCCACTACGATACCGGCTTCATCAAAGAGTTCTTCTAAGCGGAAGCGGATATCGCTTCGAATACGGCGCAAGTCACGCTCTTCACCGGAGTCTATCCAAAGTTTTAGGTCGAAAATTAACGCGTTATCACCAAAATCCTCAAAAAATACTACGGCCGGAGGGTCGTTTAGCACTTCGGGATGTTCATTCGCTGACTGTTCCATTATCCGACGAACAGTTTTGACATCGGAGCCATAGGCCACGCCTACGCGCACGGTAGTCCGCATCAATTTGTCAACCAGCGTCCAATTAATGACGGTGTTTTCAAGTAAGTAACTGTTGGGAATCAGAACATGCACACCATCGTTGCGGCGAATACGGGTAGATCGCGTATTGACAGATTCCACGGTGCCGCGAATTTCACCCATCTCAAGAAAGTCGCCGATACGTATGGGGCGTTCCCACATAAGAATCCAGCCACTGATAAAATTATTGATAATGTTTTGCGCACCAAAACCAATGCCAATGGCAATGGCGCCAGATACAAAGGCAAAGGCAGTGAGAGGTATGTTAAGTAGGGAGAGTAGCCCCAAAAATAGCAGCGCATAGGCGACTACCCAATAGGCACGGGTGATAACCTGGATGGCGTCTGGGGTGATATCTCGTCGGCGCATCACCTTTTTGAGCGTGCGCGAACTCCAGCCAATAAAGATGATACCGAGCAGTAACACGGTTGGAACGATTAATAAATCGAGCACCGTGAGAGTATTACCCGCAAAAGTTAATAGGGGTTGTTCTAATATTGAGATAATCTCTTCCATAAATTCGCTCATAGGGTTGGGCTCATGATAAGAACCTGTCTACATACTTTAAATCAGTCTCCGCAATTCGGCGACCTTGAATTACTTGATCGTTGGCGTCGTGAGGGAGGTTTTCTGTGGTTGGATATACAGCAAAGTATCGATGAGCCTTGTCGGCAATTATTGTCTAGCTTTGGTTGTCACAATCTAGCCATTAAAGATGTCGCGCGCGAGCGTCACCCGCCCAAATTTGAAGTATTCAATGAACATAGCTTTATCATTTTTAGAGGCATTCAAAGTATCGATGAAAACCTCATTGTTACCCCACTGCAGTTGTCTTTTTTTGTAGGCGAAAATTACATTATCACGGTTCATCCCGGCCCTTCAGTCAGCGTTGATTTCCACTTAGCCTCCCCTCAACTGGGTGAGCTCATTACTGCGCCAAAGCATTTGGCGCTGTCTATCATGCACTATGCGAGCGGCCGCTACTTGGATAGCCTGTTGGCCTATGATGCCGAGTTGGCGGACATGGAAGAGGCCATGCTGAATCGAGGCAGCGATGAATTACTGAAAGATTTGGTCCGCGACCGCTCCCAACTGCGCAAGAT
The DNA here is from genome assembly GCA_035458985.1 of Pseudomonadales bacterium. Classification (GTDB taxonomy): domain Bacteria; phylum Pseudomonadota; class Gammaproteobacteria; order Pseudomonadales; family JAHEIH01; genus JAHEIH01. The sequence continues at coordinate 24,208 of DATHYR010000408.1, read as the reverse complement.
GCGTCGAACCTTTACTTACCATAGTCGCCTCGCCGCAGAGTTGGTGGAGTTTTGGGATGTTGACGCGGCGGATAATGAACTAAGCCACCGGCTGCGCGACTTGTATGATCGATGTGAGCGGTTAGATACGCTGTCCGCGCAGCACTATGAAATATGTGGCGATTTGGTGGATGGCTATTTTTCGCTGAGTGCCCACCAGCTTAATAACACCATGCGGGTATTGACGGTGATTACCGCTATTTTTGTGCCATTAAGCTTTTTGGCTGGCTTGTACGGTATGAACTTTGAATACATCCCCGAATTGCAGATGCACAATGGATATTTCATTTTGCTCACCGTGATGGGGCTACTCGCGGTCGGCATGATTTACATATTTAAAAAGAAAAGGTGGTTTTAAACACAATGGATCTTCAAGATAAAGTGGTTGCTATTACGGGTGGCGCGAGAGGCTTAGGTTTAGCTATGGCGAAGTCATTAGCCTCACAAGGTGCAATGATCGCGCTTATCGATATGAACGAGCACAGCCTCAAAGAGGCATCAGCATCCTTAGCGAGATCGCGTTATTACGTGTGTGATGTGTCGGATGAGGTCTCGGTTGAGAACACGTTTAGTCAGATTGTTGAAGACTTTGGAGGTCTCGATGGTCTGGTAAATAATGCCGGTATTATTCGCGATGGCCTGATGGTTAAGGGTGGCGTGGGTAATATTATAAGTCAGATGAGCCTCGCGGATTGGCAGGCGGTACTTAATGTCAATTTAACGGGTGTCTTCCTCTGTGGTCGCGCCGCCGCCAGTCGGATGATTTACGCCGGGACGCGCGGTGTTATCGTCAATATTTCGAGTATTTCGGCGGGAGGTAATTATGGACAGAGCAACTATTCTGCCGCCAAGGCAGGGGTCGAGTCGCTAACCAAAGTGTGGACAAAAGAGCTGTCGCGCCATGGCATACGCTGTGTATGCGTTGCCCCAGGTTTTATTGAGACCGAGATGGTGGCCTCAATGAATCAGGAGGCGAAGGCGAAGGCAGAAGCAATGATTCCTGTGGGTCGAGCGGGTCAGCCAAACGAAGTTGGTCAGTTGGTGCAAATGCTATTTGAGAACGATTATCTCAATGGGGCTATTTATAAAGTCCATGGTGGATTAGACGTTTAGTCCGTTCATCAAAGGGCAGCGTATAATGGTTAAACAGGAGACGCCATCATGACCGATCAACCCGAAGTAATCCCCGCGGTGCAACATGCTTCTGACGATGTCCCCGCGGCTGTAGAGCCAGTAGTTCGCCCCGTGTTAACGGCTGATGACTTAACTTGCATCCGGCTTATGTTATTATAGCCAGCTTTGTTAGCTGCTAGGCCCGATGCGGGCTGTTGAGATTCACATGACCACCATGAACATTCCCGTTGTCGGCCCTGCCGATGGCAACAAATCGCCCGCTGAAATTGAAGACCAAAAACAGCGTATCATTACCCTGATGCAGCAACACAACGCCCAGCTTGTTGCGCACTACTATACCGACCCTGTCATTCAAGCGTTAGCGGAAGAAACCGGCGGCTGTGTTTCAGATTCGTTGGAAATGGCGAGATTTGGCAAGCAATGTGATGCCCAGACCTTGATTGTGGCTGGTGTTAAATTCATGGGCGAAACAGCAAAAATTTTGAGCCAGGAAAAGCGTGTATTGATGCCTGAGCTCGAAGCGACGTGCTCTCTTGACATCGGTTGCCCCATCGACCAATTTTCTGCATTTTGTGATCAACACCCCGATCGCACGGTGGTGGTATATGCCAATACGTCAGCGGCGGTTAAAGCTCGTGCGGATTGGGTGGTAACGTCATCGATTGCGCTTGAGGTGGTTGAGCACTTAGATAGTTTGGGCCAAAAAATTCTGTGGGCGCCAGATAAGCATCTTGGCAGTTATGTGCAAAAGCAAAGTGGCGCAGACGTATTGTGCTGGGATGGTGCCTGTATTGTGCACGAAGAGTTTAAGGCGCAAGGCATTCGTGATTTGAAGGCTGTGTATCCCGAGGCAGCGGTGCTGGTGCATCCCGAGTCGCCGGCGGCTGTGGTAGACATGGCCGACTTTGTGGGTTCGACCACGCAGATCATTAATGCCGCGAAACAGTCTTCTGCCCAACGCATTATTGTCGCGACTGACCAGGGCATTTTTTACAAGTTGCAACAGATGGTCCCTGACAAAGAGTTGATTATTGCGCCTACGGCAGGTAGCGGCGCAACTTGCCGTAGCTGCGCGAATTGCCCTTGGATGGCGATGAACTCGTTAGATGCGCTTGAGCAGGTCTTGATCAAAGGCAACAATGAGATCTTTGTTGACCCTGCCCTCGGTGAACGGGCGATGGTGCCACTAAATCGCATGTTGGATTTTGCGGCGAGTCTTCGCCACTAAACTACAGTTTGATATTACGCAGTTCTTCAAGGTAGTTCAGGCGTTGCTCAAGCTTGGCGGTTTCCATGAAATCGCCACGCGCAATGTTTAGTGCATAATTTAACTGTCTACCCGCCTCATCCAAAATACCGGTAAGCAAAAAATATTCGCCACGTGCGATGTGTACTCCAAGAATATCCCCTGCTAAACCTTTGGCTTCTGCCAACTCATACCACACTGCCGGGTCGTTAGGGCGTCGGCGGCTATGCTGTTCGAGCATATTGGCGGCTTGCTTGGCGAACCCCAGATGAATATAACTGCGCGCTAATGCCATGGTCACGGCGTGGCTATTGGGCGTGATCATGAGTAAATTTTCTAAATGTTTCGCTGCCCGCGTGTGCTGCTCAGATTGGCTATAGATGTCTGCTTGAGCCAATTGGTACAACAAGCGAAGCCCGTCATCGCGCAATAGTTTGTCGAGTTCCTGCTGAGCCATGTCGAACTGACGGCTTTCGGTGTAAGCCAATACTAACCCGTAACGACTGGCAGTGTGCTCTACGGGGTCGAGAGTGTTGGCCATTTCCGCTTTGAAGTTGGTGATGGCTTCACCTGGAGAGTGGGCAAAATGCATCTGAACTCGGGCTTTCATAAGGTGAAAATCGAGTGATTTTTCACGTTTCTGTGCACTGTAGCCCCGTGCACGAGTTTTGGCGTCTGACACGCGACGCTCGGTCAGGGGGTGGGTTAGCAAGAATTCAGGATAGTTTTTGCCCGAAAAACGTTTGGCATCTAGCATAGTTTCGAACATGCGTGCCATTGCCAATGGCTCCATACCCGCTCTTACCAGCGTGTCCATGCCGGCGCGATCGGCTTCAATTTCGTGTGACCGGCTATGGGCTAATTGTGATTCAACCGCCGCAGCCTGTGTTGCTGCGATGGTGGCCACGCCGGCATCACCGCCTCCGGCGGCGAGGATTAACATACCCGCCAGCATACCAGCCATTGTCGGTACGGTGCGTGCCTGCTGTTGTTCGACACTCCGTGCAAAGTGCCGCTGACTCAAGTGGCCCAGCTCGTGCGCAACCACCGAGGCAAACTCTTGCTCTCCTGGCGCGTTTAGAAATAAACCATTATTAATGCCCATAACGCCACCCGGAACTGCAAAGGCATTAATGGTTGGGCTGTCGACAATCACTAATTGGATGGTTTTATCTTCCAGTTCGCTAAAGTTGGCCATGCGGCGCACGAGATTTTCGGTATATTCCAATAGCAGCGGGTCGCTTACCGTTCGGGCTCTGGCGCGATACATTCGCAGCCAAGCGTCGCCCAAAACCTTTTCCTGTTGTTTGGACACGATGCCCGACACGCCATCGCCTAGCGTTGGGAGCTTGATATGATCGATATCGGCCTGAACAGCCGCGCCAATCATGAGGCTGATCATCAGTAGGAGGGTGTGTTTGTACATAATCTCTCGTTTGGTTTTAGCCTTTGAACATAAAACCCAGAAAAAATTCATTTCCTTTCAGTGCAGCGTTTATACTAGCGTCTTTACGCTGTTTGTGGGAATGTTGGTGCAAGAAATTGATGTCAAAGGACTCGCGTGTCCACTGCCTTTACTCAAGGCTAAAGTGGCATTGCGCGACCTTAATAGCGGCGAGCAACTCAGAGTGCTGGTGACTGATGCCGCCTCGGTGAGAGACTTTGCGGTGTATGCCGAGCTTAGCGGTAATCGCCTTATTTCTTCTAGCCAACAAGACGACGTATATATCCATATTTTGCAAAAGGCTTAGCCGGGATCGTTCATGCTTAAGATTTTTCAGCGCTGGTTGGAGCGCTATTTTAGTAACCAAGAGGCCGTTATTTTAACCGTCTTGTTGCTAGTGGCCGCGGTGGTGATTTTTTCCATGGGCAAAATTCTTGCGCCAGTATTCACCAGTATTGTGTTGGCCTTTCTTATGCAGGGTACGACTGCAAGTCTAATGCGTATTAGAATTCCCGAGAGCGTGGCTGTGATGGTGACCTACGCGCTGTTTATCGGAGTGTTTTTCTGGCTGGTATTGTTTGTGGTGCCTTTGGCGTTTAATCAGAGCAAATTGTTACTGACTGAAGCCCCCAGTATGTTGCGCAATATGCAGCATTGGCTGCACGATTTTGTGGCGAAATACCCCGAGTTTGTGGATGAAGTTCAAGTCAAGCAGTGGATGGCGACCCTTAATAGTCAGGTCGGTAATTTGGGTCAGACCATTTTGAGCCAATCGTTTGCCACTATCACGACGTTATTCAGTTTAGTGATCTACCTCGTTTTGGTACCGCTTTTGGTATTTTTCTTCCTAAAAGATAAGGCCGTCATATTTGCTTGGTTAGGAAGTTTCTTGCCCGCCAATCGCCCCTTTATGAATGCCGTGTGGCATGAAATGAATGATCAGGCGGCCAATTATGTCCGCGGTAAAGTGATTGAAATTATCATCGTTGGCAGCGCTTCCTACGTGGCCTTTGTGGTGCTCGACCTTAACTACGCGGCTCTGCTGGCTATTTTGGTGGGCTTGTCGGTGCTGATCCCCTATGTGGGCGCGGCACTGGTGACCATTCCCGTATTGGCTGTGGGGTTTTATCAGTGGGGCGTGGGCGTTGAATTTTATTGGTTGTTTGGCGTCTATATGGTCATCCAGGCACTGGATGGTAACGTATTAGTTCCACTGCTGTTCTCCGAGGCGGTTAACTTACATCCTGTAGCGATTATCATGGCGGTACTGGTGTTTGGTGGGCTATGGGGGTTCTGGGGTATCTTTTTTGCCATTCCACTGGCGACCCTTATCAAGGCTCTGCTGTATGCATGGCCTAGGGCGCAACATCCTGGAGAAGAAAGCCAATAAGGAGTGTTTATGCGACGTATCGCGCGTCTATTTGTTGTTCTGTTTGTCAGTGCTTGTAGTCAGGTAACTTCCACCCAGTTCAACGGTCAGCTTGTTCAGCCTGTCGCCAGTCCTAACGATAAACGCGAATTCCGCTACTTACAGTTAGACAATCAGCTCCCGGTTTTATTGGTTTCTGACCCGCTGGCCGACAAAGCGGCCGCCGCGCTTGATGTGGCGGTGGGCTCTGGAGACGATCCCCAAAATCGTATGGGGTTAGCACACTACCTCGAGCACATGTTGTTCTTGGGAACGGATAAATATCCCAACCCCGACGATTATCAGCAGTTCATCTCCAATCACGGCGGTAGCCACAACGCTTACACATCGTTTGACCACACGAATTACTTTTTTGATATTGCCGCTGATCAGCTAGAAGGTGCGTTAGACCGCTTTGCACAATTTTTCATAGCGCCACGGTTTGATCCACGCTACGTGGAGAGAGAAATTAATGCGGTGCATTCTGAATACAGCTCCAAAATGCTTGACGATTTTCGCCGTGGGTACGATGTCTTTAAATCGCTGCTTAACCCGCAGCACCCGATGTCACAATTTAGTGTTGGAAGTTTGCAAAGTTTAGCGGCGGATGGCGACTACCTGGCGCTTCGCGATGCCTTAATAACTTTTTATCAGCAGCATTACTCGGCGAATAAAATGCGTTTGGTGGTGTATGGCGCAGAGCCGCTCGATACGCTCCAGGGTTGGGTGGAGACAAAGTTTAACGCCATTCCGAATTTTCAGCGTGCAATCAAGCGTATCGATCAGCCGCTGTTTGAGGCGGGTGTGCTGCCTTTGCAGGTGGGTGTTATTCCCCACAGAGAGTTGCGTCAGTTAAGTTTGGCGTTTCCGATCCCGGATGTCAGTAAGGAATATCAAACTAAACCTACGTCCTACATGGGGCATGTACTTGGCCACGAGGGCGAAGGTTCCTTGCTGTCGTATCTGAAACAACGTGGTTGGGTCGATGCGCTGTCTGCGGGACAAAGTGTCAGCTATAACGGTGGTGCCATGTTTGCCATTAACATGGATCTAACACCAAACGGTGAAGCACATGTAGACGATATTGTCTCGGGTGTCTTTGCTGCTGTGGCTATGCTTGCCGAGCGCGGCATTCAGCGGGCCTTGTTTTTAGAGCAAGCGACGGTGTTTGAGCAGGCATTTGCCAATCGAGAGCCCCAGTCGCCTATGGGTGAGGTAAGCCAATGGGCGTCTGACATGCACGAATTTTCACCGCAGGATATTCTGCGAGGGCATTATCTCTTAGAGGATTTTGATCCAGCACGTATCGCTGAATTGGTGTCTTATCTTCGCCCTGACAATATGTTGCTGACCCTCACGTCGCCTGCCGTTGTGGCCACGCAAGAATCGCCTCATTTTGCGGCGCCCTTTAGAATTGATCCCATTCAAAATGACACGCTCGCTCGCTGGCAAACGGTGGGGCCAATAGCCGATATTCAGCCGCCAACAGCTAATCCTTTTATTGGCGAACATCAATTAGTGACGGTCGATCCGGCCTATACCCACAAGCCGGTACTGTTGGTGGATGAGCCTTCGCTCCAGCTGTGGTTTGTACAAGATGACCAGTTCAACGTGCCGAAGGGGCAGGTGATCGTGCGCCTTTCTACTCCAGGCATGGAGCAGCTCTCGCCGCGTGATATTGTGCTTACCAGTCTTTTTGCTAAGGTGATCTCGGATCGTCTCAATGAGTTTGCCTACCCTGCGCAGATGGCAGGCGTAAGTTTTAACATCATCGGCGGCAACAAGGGCCTCGATATTCGCTTGGGAGGATTTAGTTCTGGCCATGCTGTATTAATGGATGAGGTATTGGCCAGTCTTGCCAGCCACAGCGTCGATGGCGACCGCTTTGTGCGGTTGGCACAAGACCTACAGGAAGATTTACAGCGCGCCTTGGTGGATAAACCTTTTCGACAATTGATGCGCCAGGCGCAGCAGTTGTTGCTTTCACCCAATAATGACATCGAGGCTAATTTGAAGGCCCTAGCAGGTATATCGGCGCAGGATCTTTCCGATTACATGGCATATTTCAGCCAACACTGGCAGGTAGAAGCCATGTTGGCCGGCAACTATACCTATGATGATGCGCAATTGTTAGCGAGGAAGTTACGAGGCCTTATTCCGGATAGTGCCGGCGTGTTTATTCCACCTCGCGTGTCTGTCAGCAAGGTGTTATGCCCTCAAGCTTGCGTTGGTTTGCAATCTGTTGAGGAAAATGACAGCGCGGTTTTAGTGTATTTGCAGGGGGCAGATGCACGTGATGAAGCGCGGGTGGATGTCGCTATCCTTGCCAATATGATGCAATCGCCATTCTTTCAGAGTTTGCGAACTGAGCAGCAGCTTGGCTATGTGGTGGGCGCCTATCCCTATGCGTTGCATGGTTATCCCGGAATTGCGCTATTAGTGCAGTCGCCCACGGCAAGTACCGCTGATATCTTGAAGGCCATCGATGACTTTAATAGCGCTTTTATCGCCCGTGATACGACACAGATTTGTGCAGAGTTTTCACTCTCGGCGGCGGCTGTTGCGACCCAATTGTCAGAAAAACCAAAGAATTTCGCTGAGCAAGTAGGAGATTTTTGGCAGGATCTGCAGTTCGGTGAATTAGCGTTTGACAGTAAGCAGCGTTTGGCGGCGCTTTCTTCTGCTCGTCAGTGCAATACATGGCTAGTCAATGGGCTCGATTTGCTTAAACAAGACTACCCTCACCGACTTGTGTTGCTAGCGGCAGGCAAAAATTCACAAAAAAATGAGAAAAAAGTGACCAATGAGGGGTGGGAGTCCGTCAGAATGGGCCGAAGATAACCGCGACGGCCGTATTTCTTGTAGTTTTTTTACAAAATTATAGTTAATTGATTTGTAAGGAATTTCATCTGGATTTTGGCCCATTTGAGCGAGCGGTTAGTTTCGTTCGCTACTTCTTTTACATAGCCTAAAAAAGTATATAATTCAGTGCCTTACCGCTTTGGTGATTTACATTTGTGAAGCCGGGGTGTAGTATTTTTACCCTTTCAAGATGTTGGGCTTAATCCCCCCTGCGTTAACCGCACCTGAAAATGACTGTTCGCATCTGATCAGTTGAACACAGGTTGATAACAATAGTTGGTGCACCATCAGTGCATGAGGTCAATATATGAGCGAGATAGATAGAGATCCTATCGAAACTCAAGAGTGGTTAGATTCACTTGAGTCCGTAATTAAATTTAATGGTCAGGCACGCGCTGCGCACTTGTTGGAAGTGTTGACTGAATCAGCGGCCGATAAAGGTGTTAACGTTCCTGCCGCCATCACCACCCCCTACAAAAATACCATTGCGCCCTCTGATGAAAAGCCGATGCCAGGCGACCTCTTTATGGAGCGTCGCATTCGTTCCTATATCCGTTGGAATGCGATGGCGATGGTCATGCGCGCTAACATGAATAACGAAGGCTTGGGGGGTCACATCTCTAGCTTTGCCTCAAGTGCTACGCTGTACGATGTGGGTTTCAACTACTTTTTCCGCGGTAACAACCAGGCGAATGGCCAATTGGGCGACTTGATTTATTACCAAGGCCACGTGGCGCCAGGTATGTATTCTCGCTCCTTCCTCGAAGGCAGAATTACTGAAGAGCAGTTGGACAATTTCCGCCGTGAATCCACGGGTAAGGGATTGTCGTCTTACCCCCACCCTTGGCTAATGCCTGATTACTGGCAATTCCCAACGGTATCGATGGGTCTTGGCCCCATTCAGGCTATTTACCAAGCACACGTCATGAAATACCAGCAAAGCCGTGGCTTGGTTGAGCAGGGCGACCGCAAGGTATGGGCTTTCTTAGGCGATGGTGAGTGTGACGAGCCAGAATCACTCGGCGCGATTTCGTTGGCGGGTCGCGAACACTTAGACAATCTGATTTTTGTTATTAACTGTAACCTGCAGCGCCTTGACGGCCCTGTGCGCGGCAACGGCAAAATTGTCCAGGAATTGGAAGGTGTGTTCCGCGGTGCGGGTTGGAATGTCATCAAAGTGATTTGGGGTCGCCATTGGGATCCGTTGTTGCAGAAAGACAAAACAGGTTTGTTGCAGAAGCGTATGGACGAAGTATGCGACGGTGAGTTGCAAAACTTTAAAGCCAACGGCGGTGCTTACACACGCAAGCATTTCTTCGGCAAATACCCTGAGTTGTTAGAGCTGGTGAAAGACCTCAGCGACGACGACATTATGCATTTGAACCGCGGTGGTCACGACCCCTATAAAGTATATGCCGCCTATGCAGAAGCAGTGGCGACCACTGGTCGACCTACAGTTATTTTAGCCGCAACAGTTAAAGGGTATGCGACCGGTGCGGCGGGTGAAGCGCAAAACGAAACGCACTCGTTGAAGAAGTTGGACTTAGAAAGTCTGAAACGTTTCCGCGACCGTTTTGGTCTGCCGATTAGCGATGATGATCTGCCCAATGTGCCCTTCTACAAGCCGGCAGATAACAGCCCTGAAATGCAGTACATGCACAAGCGTCGTCAAGCGCTGGGCGGCTACTTACCCGAACGTATTGCTGAATTTGAACCGATGCCCATCCCTGGCTTGGATGTGATGGCGGGACAACTGAAAGGCACTGGTGAGCGTGAAATCTCAACCACCATGTCCTTTGTGCGCACGCTGTCTACGCTGACTAAAGACAAGACCATCGGTAAGTATATTGTGCCTATCGTTCCCGATGAGGCGCGTACCTTTGGTATGGAAGGTCTTTTCCGTCAATTAGGCATTTACTCGTCTCAGGGCCAGAAATATACCCCGCATGATCGCGATCAGATCATGTACTATAAGGAAGAACAGGACGGCCAGATTCTTGAAGAAGGTATCAATGAGTCAGGCGCATTTTCTGCCTGGTTAGCGTGTGCGACGTCATACAGCAACCACAAGCGTCCGATGATTCCGTTTTACATCTTCTATTCGATGTTTGGTTTCCAGCGCGTGATGGATTTGACCTGGGCCGCGGGTGACTCGCAAGCTCGAGGCTTCTTGCTAGGAGCTACTGCCGGTCGCACAACACTGAACGGTGAGGGTCTACAGCACCAGGATGGCCATAGTCATCTGATGGCGAATATGATTCCTAACTGTGTGTCATACGACCCTACCTACAACTTTGAGCTGACCGTGATCCTGCAAAACGGTATGGATCGCATGTACAAACAGCGTGAAAATATTTTCTACTACATCACCTTGATGAACGAAAACTACAGCCACCCCGATATGCCTGAAGGTGCTGAAGAAGGTATTATCAAAGGTATGTACTTGCTGAAAGAAGGTGCTAAGCCGAAGAAAGGCCAGCCACGCGTTCAGTTGTTGGGTTCAGGCACGATTCTGCGTGAAGTAGAAGCCGCCGCCGAATTGCTGAAAGGGTATGGCGTAGAGGCGGATATCTGGAGTGCAACCAGCATTAACGAATTGACACGCGAAGCACAAGATTGTGATCGTTGGAATATGTACCACGTGGGTGAAACGCCACGTGTGCCTTATGTGACTCAACTGTTAGAAGGCCGTCAAGGACCGGTGATCAGCACCACTGACTACATGAAGGCCTACAGCGAGCAGTTGCGTCCTTTCATCAAGCAACGCTTTGTCACGTTGGGTACTGACGGTTATGGTCGCAGCGATACACGCTCTGCACTGCGTCACCACTTTGAAGTGGACAGCAAGTACGTAGCGTTTGCTGCCTTGCGTGCGCTGTTAGATGAGGGTCAAATTAAAGCCGACGTGGTACAAAAAGCCATGCAAGAGCTTGATATTGATCCCAGCAAACCCAATCCACAATACAGCTAAGGAGACCGCAGCGTGAGTATTCAAACCGTAGTAGTCCCCGACATTGGTGCGGATCAGGTTGAAGTCATCGAAATTTGTGTGGCCATCGGAGATACCGTGGCCGCTGAAGATTCGTTGATTGTTCTAGAAAGCGATAAGGCGTCTATGGAAGTGCCTTCTCCCGTAAGTGGTAAGATTGTGGGCATCACTGTTAACGTGGGAGATCAAGTGGCCCAAGGCACTGCAATTATGGAAGTTGAGGTCGAAGGCGCTGCGGCTTCTGCTGAGCCTGTCGCTGAGGCACCAGTCGCTGCACCAGTGGCTGATGAAATACTTGTACCTGCAGCCGCACCCGCTGCCACGGCAACCGCATTGCAGACGGTACATGTCCCCGATTTGGGCGGCGCTAGTGATGTTGAGTGCATTGAAGTATGCGTCGCCGTGGGCGATGTTATTGACGCCGAGCAAAGCTTGATTGTGCTTGAAACCGATAAGGCTTCCATGGAAATTCCTGCCCCAGTGGGCGGTAAAGTGGTGTCTTTGTCGATTAAAACTGGCGACACGGTGAATGTTGGCGACGTCATTTTAGAGCTTGAGGTGGCTGGGGCAGCTGATGCGGCACCTGCATCTTCACCTGTCACTGAGGCGCCCGCATCAGCAGCTCCCGCAACACCTGCTGCCGCGCCTGTTGCAACGGCGCCTGCCGGCATACAAACCGTTACTGTGCCCGATTTAGGTGGCGCCAGTAATGTTGAATGTATCGAAGTATGTGTAGCTGTGGGTGACGAGGTTAGCGAAGAGCAGAGTCTAATTGTGCTCGAAACGGATAAGGCGTCCATGGAAATCCCAGCGCCGTTTGCCGGTAAGGTTGTCTCTGTGGCTGTGAAAACCGGTAGTACGGTTAACGTGGGTGATGTCATTTTGGAATTAGACGTGGCAGGTGCCACGGCGGTTGCTCAGGTAGCTGAACCAGTAACCGCGGCACCCGCACCAGCAACCGCTCCGGCGCCTGCGGCCGCAGCTCAGGGCACAGCGTTTGAGCCCAAGACTCAAACTCAGCCACGTGCAGAAATTGTTGCTAAGCAAGGCGATGTTTACGCCGGTCCTGCTGTGCGAATGTTGGCACGTGAGCTTGGCGTTGATCTTCATCAAGTGAGTGGCACAGGTCCGCGTGGCCGCATTTCTAAAGATGACTTGCACGGTTACATCAAAGCGCGTTTGGCTGCGCCTGCGCCGGAGGCCAATGTGGGTAGTGGGATACCTCCCGTGCCGGCGGTCGATTTCTCCAAGTTCGGTCCTGTGCGCGAAGAGAAAATGAGTAAGTTGCATCGCCTGACAGCGGAAAACATGAGCCGTAATTGGCTGAATGTGCCCCATGTGACTCAGTTTGACGACGCCGATATTACAGAGCTCGAAGACTTCCGGGCTAGTGTAAAGGCGGAGGCTGAGAAACACGGTGTGAAATTAACCCCACTGCCTTTCCTGCTCAAAGCGTGTGCTGCCGCGTTACGTGCTAATCCGAAGTTTAATGCGTCGTTGGGTGCTGATGGCGAAACCATTGTGTACAAGGATTATGTACATATCGGTGTGGCTGTTGATACCCCAGCTGGCTTGGTTGTGCCCGTGATTCGCGATGTGGATCAGAAGAGCATCTACCAGTTGGCAGCGGAGACGGCTGAGTTGGGTCAAAAGGCAAAAGATCGTAAGTTGACGGCAGCCGAGATGCAGGGTGGCTGTTTCACGATTTCAAGCCTCGGTGGTATTGGTGGTACAGGCTTTACCCCCATTGTGAACAGTCCTGAGGTGGCCATCTTGGGTGTTTCTAAACTGGATATTAAGCCTGTGTGGAATGGCAAAGAGTTTGTCCCCCGCAAGATGTTACCACTGTCGCTATCATATGATCACCGCGCGATAAATGGCAGTGATGCAGGGCGTTTCTTTACCCAATTGGGTGCTTATCTGGCCGATATCAGACGTCTCGTACTGTAATTGAAAGCCCAAAAAAAACCGCCCTAGGGCGGTTTTTTCATTCTCAACGCTGGTGCTGCGTTAACTGCTGCCAAATTGGTTGACCATGCTTTGCAGTTTACGCACCTCTTTTTCTAGCTTCTCATTGTCGAGTAAGGCCATGTTGGCTGCTTCGTGGGTGCCGGCGGCTAGGCTGCTGATATTCACAACATTGCGATTGATCTCTTCTGCGACGGCGCTTTGTTCTTCGGCGGCAGTGGCTATCTGTGTTGTCATGGCGGTGATCGTATCGACCGCACGAGTAATGCTTTCGAGCGATTCGCCCGCATGGCTCGCTTGCTCTACGCTGGTGCGCGCTGCTTGTTGTCCTTGTTCCATGACCCCTACCGCACTACCAGCCGCATCTTGTAGTTTTTGAATCATGTCCTGAATCTCATCGGTAGAGGTCTGTGTGCGACTTGCCAGTGTGCGTACCTCATCGGCAACAACGGCAAAGCCGCGGCCTTGTTCGCCTGCTCGAGCGGCTTCGATTGCCGCGTTAAGGGCAAGCAAGTTGGTTTGCTCGGCAATACCGCGAATCACTTCGACTACTGAGCCAATTTGTTCACTATCTTGGGCCAGTTTTGCGATAACTGCCACGGCCTCCTCAACACGCTTAGCTAGCTGACCGATGGTCGTTATACTTTCGTTTACGACGGCTTTACCGGTTTGTACCTCTTGCTCCGCAACACGGGTGGCCTCAGCTGTATGTGAAGCATTAGAGGCGACATCGTGCACGGTAGCTGTCATCTCATTCATGGCCGTGGCGACCATTTCAATTTCTTTGGCCTGGCGATCCATGTCCTCATTGGTACGGCGGGAGACCTCCACGGCCTGTAAGGCCGAATTTTCCAAGTTGCCAGCCGCATCACCGATACGCCACACCACGGTTTCCAGTTGGGACTGAAGCATTTTGATGGCCAACTGGAGCTGGCCGAGCTCGTCAGCCCGACCGGTATAAACGTGCTGCGCAATACTATTGCTGAAGATGCCAGAGGCCTCAGCGGCTGCCTCACGCCATGGTGAAGCGACCATATTGGCGCCTATAATACCCACTACCAAGCCGGCAACGATACCAGCCAAGCCTGCCACTCCTCCCATGCTGGACATAGCCAAGGTGACAAGCGTCGCGACAATAAGCGCAACGAGCTGACTTAATACAATACTACCTGTCAATTTAGGGGTTATCTTAGCGAGAATGGCTTTCCATGCTGGGGCGCCATTCCATACCTCTTTATAAAGTTTTTCCGCTGTTTCAACATATTTACGAAGGGGTTTTAAGCGCACGGACTGATAGCCAACGGTTTGCCCGTTTTCTTTTATTTGTGTCACAAAAGCATCAACCCAGTAGTGATCACCATTTTTGCAGCGATTTTTGACAATGCCCATCCAAGGTCTGTCGGCTTTCAATGTGTCCCACATGTCTTTATAGGCGGCAGGAGGCATATCCGGATGTCGCACGATATTGTGGTTTTTGCCAAGTAGTTCTTCTTCGCTAAAGCCGGCGATACTCAAAAAGTCATCGTTGACATAACTGATGATGCCTTTTAAGTCCGTGGTCGACACAATGCGTTGCGAGGCGGGATAGTCATTCTCGCGATTTGTTACGGGTAAATTCTTTTTCACGTGGCTACCTACTGTGTAAAGAGTGACTCAGTAGGCAAAGTATCGGCAGAAAATGAGGATGCTGTAGAAAAGGAACCAAGGCTTTGATGAAGGTCAAAAAAAACCCGCCATGAGGCGGGTTTTTTTAGCGTGATAACGTTCCGATTAAACCGGTACAACGTTCTCAGCTTGTGGGCCTTTGTTGCCTTGAGTCACAGTGAACTGGACTTTTTGGCCTTCAGCCAATGATTTGAAGCCATCAGCTTGAATAGCGCTGAAGTGTACAAACACATCAGGACCGCCTTCTTGCTCGATAAAGCCAAAACCTTTTGAATCGTTAAACCATTTAACTTGGCCAGTAATAGTAGACATACATTTCTCCTGTATTTCATAAATTTCGGTATAGCGGGAAACACAGGTATTGCTAGGGAGGGGCCATGTAGCTTTAACTTCCGTGAAACAACTGTTTTTCTTGCTGGAAATCATTATGGGTGAGCCCCGGTTAAAAAGCAATCAAAGTCCGAACTATTTTTTAGGGTCAATTTGTGGCGAATTTTGAAGGTGATTCCTCACAGTAAAGAAATTACAATCGAACGTTATTGAATTGAGGTGGTTATGGAACAATACAGTTCGGCGGTTAGAGCCTCCAAAACATCGTTAATGCTGCTTCTTTTGAGTACCTGTCTCGATGTCGGTGTGCTCACTTTAACCTACCTTGGGGCGCATGCTGAGCACGGTGCTACCACGTTTGCATTGTTAGCCGGTATCCCCACCGTGTTGTTAGCCCTTCCTGCAGCAAAGTTGAGTGTATTTTGGTCGCCAGAGCGTACCGTAGTCAATGCGGCGCGTTGGGCAATTATTGGCACGCTGGCGGTAGCCGCCAGTCTTTACTTCAACCCTCTGCTGGCGCTGCCGGCCTTTGCTCTCTATGCCTGCCGCTTGGCCTTTAACTGGCCCTCCATTTTACTCATCGTTCAGCGGCAACAGCGCCATTGGTCTGTGGCTACGGTCATTGCTATGCGCTTGGCCATCGGTGTTTGTGCCGCGACAATGGGTTACCTCATGGTTGGTACTGTCTACAGTTCGATGGGTTTGGGCGCCGTTGTTTTGCTGTTGCTTGGTATTGCCGTCTTGCAATGGTGGCTGGCGACGCGTTGCCCCGAAACGCAGGAGAGTAAGCCATTGCCACCGCTTTCGGCGTGGTTTGATGCAGCATCTTACCGCAAGGGCTTTGAGCATTTACCTCCCGCTTTGAGGACACGTTTAGTCGCTATCTTGCTACCTCAAGGTATGTTGGTTGTGTTAGCCATTTTTGCTATCCAGGCCATGCGCTACATGTCAGCCAATAATCTCACCGCCGTGGAAGTTGACGGCGTGGGTTACACCGCAGCCGTGGGTTTGTTAATGGGTGCTCTATTGAGTGCTCGCCGCCACCGTGATTTTGTTGAAACAAGCAGTTTACCGCTAGGCTTGATCATTTTACTTTTCTCGCTCGCGATGTCGCTGACGATTGAGTCGGCACTGGGTTACCGCCTCATCATACTAGCTGCTTCGTGTGGCGCTATGATGGCCTTGATCAGCTTGCGAGCCCTCGGTCGAGTCAAACAAAGTGAACAGGCCAGTGCGCTGATTATGCAATTAGAGACGGCCACCATTGCTGCGGCGACGGTGGTTGGTATCAGCTTGCATCTACTCGTGCTGCAAATCAGTGATTCCCCTTTATTTGTGTTTGCCATTGCGTTGGTGCTCGTCACCATCTCGTTACTGCAACTCATTTTCCGTTTGCCGTGGTCGATGGCCCGTATGCTCATTGCTGGTTTAACCCTGCAGCGGCACAATATTTTTGTACAAGGCAGTGAAAATATCCCGTTGAGTGGGGGTGTTTTCATGCTGGCTAATCATATTTCCTGGTTGGACTGGGCCATAGTACAGGTTGGCTGCGCTAGGCGAATTCGGGTCATCCGCCCAGTCGGAGCACCCGAAAGAGGTTTTGTGCGGTGGTATTTCAAGCGCACAGGTGCCATCTATATCAATGCCAGTGATCCAGGTGACAGTGATGTTGAGCAGGTAGCGCAGGCACTTAACGGTGGCGATGTAGTACTTGCCTTCCCTGAGGGGACAACCAGTCGCACGGGTCACATGGGTGTGTTTAATCGTGATTACGAGCGGGTATGCCAGCGTTGTAATGAAGACGTATTAATACTCCCTGTTTACTTATCGGGTATGAATGACAGCGAATCGACTGGCCTAGCAAGTTTTATTCGCGGTCCCAATCTCAAACATACTCAGCGAGATCAAATTCTAGCGTATGGTGCGCCATTGCCCATAAATACCGGCGCCGATTTGCTCAAGCGCCGCGTCTTCGATCTGTCGATTAGCTCTTGGGAAAATTACTTAGCCAATCTTCCAACGGTCGGTCAGGCCTGGTTGCGAACCGGGAAAAGATTGGGTAATCGCATGGTGATAGCCGATACCCTAGGTGAACCACTCAGCGCTTATCGAGCGATGACGGCGGCCATCAGTATGGGGCGTGTCATTGCAAAGACCAGCCCAGAGCAAAATATCGGTGTTTTAATGCCCACAAGTGCTGGGGGGGCGTTAGCGAATATGGCGATTGCCTTGCAGGGTAAAACGATCGTCAATTTAAACTATACCGCCAACGTAAACGCCCTTTGTGCGGCCGTTGACGAAGCAGGCTTGCGCACGATTTATACATCTAAACTGTTTTTGCACCGCTTGTCGCAGCGTGGTATTGAATTGGATGGCGTGTTAACTAAGGTCAATGTGGTTTACCTAGAGGATGTTAAAGCCTCGCTTTCTAAGCTTGTTCTGCTGCCGACCTTATTAGCAGTGATGTTATTACCAACGGCTGCAATTGTGCGGCTGTTTAACAAGGCGCGTGATCCCAATGCTACTGCGGCAATTTTGTTTTCCAGTGGAAGTGAGGGAAAACCCAAGGGCGTCATGCTTAGTCACCGCAATATTATGGGTAACATGAAGCAAATTTCGCTGGTGCTCAATGCCGGTGAAGACGATGTGATCATGGCGTCACTGCCTTTGTTCCATGCCTTTGGTCTGACGGCGACCATGTTTTTACCGTTAATTGAAGGCATGCCGATGATCTGTCATGCCGATCCGACAGATGCCGTAGGAGTATGCCAAGCGGTGGCAAAATATCGCGCCACACTGCTTTTTGGTACATCAACATTCTTCCGTCTCTATACTCGCAGCCAAAAGGTGCATCCGTTGATGCTGGATAGTGTGCGCTTAGTTGTTGCTGGCGCTGAAAAACTCTTGCCCGAAGTGCGTGCGGCATTTGAGCAGAAGTTTAATAAACGACTATTGGAAGGGTACGGCGCCACGGAAACAACCCCCGTAGCCAGCTGTAACTTACCCGATGTGCTTGATACCCACTATTGGTCAGTGCAAGTGGGGGGTAAGGTTGGTACCGTGGGTATGCCCTTGCCTGGCACCAGCTTTAAGATTGTGGACCCCACGAGCTTTGTAGAATTGCCCAGTGGCGAGGCGGGGATGATTTTGATCGGTGGCCTTCAGGTGATGCAGGGATATCTGAATAATCCCGAGAAAACCGCTGACGTCATCAAGGAGATTGATGGGACGCGTTGGTATGTGACAGGTGATAAGGGGTGGATCGATGATGATGGATTCCTCACCATTGTTGATCGCTACTCCCGCTTTGCCAAGCTAGGTGGTGAAATGGTGGGTCTTGGTCGGGTGGAAAGCTATGCCAAACAAGCGCTTGGCGGTGGCGATGTGGTCGTCATAGCCGTCAATGTGCCAGACGATAAAAAAGGCGAGAAGATTGTGTTGCTATGCGATATCGAGGTCGATCTGAAACAGCTTAAAAAAGGCATGGCCGAGGCAGGAGCAAGCCCGCTCGAGATCCCAACTCAGGTATTCACTTTAGAAGAAATGCCTTTATTGGGTTCGGGTAAAACAGATTTCAGTAAAGCTAAACAGGTCGCACTCGCATGCCTCAATTAGACTTAGCCCCAGGCATTTATGAGCACTACAAAGGTGGTCAATACCGTGTGCTAGATATGGCCACCCACAGTGAAACACTAGAACCCATGGTGGTGTATCGACCCTTATATGGAGAAGCCAAGTTGTGGGTTCGGCCTGCCCATATGTTCTTTGAAACGGTAGAAATAGAGGGTAAGAGCGTTTTGCGTTTTACTCGGCTAGGTGATTAAAGCGTGTCTAAAAGCTGCTATTCCTCTCTTGGCGCGCTAAAATAACCTTTTTCGCCGAGACATGACCATGAGCAAAAAAGGCTTCACCACCACGGTACTTCATTCTGATCGCAGTAAAACGATCGAACACGGTGCATTACACAAACCGATTCATACCTCGGTGGCTTACGAATACCGCCATTCGCGTGACATCGCGGAGGTGTTTCAAGGTAAAAAAAGTGGTTATACCTACGCTCGCCAGGTCAATCCCACGGTCACGGCGCTTGAAGACAAAATTACTGCGATGGAAGACGGGGTCGCAACGACCTGTTTCTCGACTGGTATGGCCGCTATTACAGCCTTTTTGTTCTCGTTATTACAACAGGGTGACCACTTTGTGGCGAGTGCCTACCTGTTTGGAAATACCAATAGCCTTTTCAATACCCTCGATAAATTTGGTATTGATGTCACGTTTGTGGACATCACCGACACCGCAGCCGTAGCCGCGGCTATTCGTCCCAATACCAAAGCGTTATTCGTTGAAACCATAGCCAATCCTTGTACACAAATTGGCGATTTGGCTGCCATCGGGGACCTTTGTGAGGCACACGGCGTGGTCTTTGTGGTGGATAACACCATGACCTCCCCCTATTTGTTCCGTCCTAAGTCGGTCAAAGCCAGTATGGTGGTGAATGCCCTGACTAAATGCGTAGGCGGCCACGGTGATGCTCTCGGTGGATCCATCACCGAAACGGGGCTTTTTGATTGGACGACATTCGATAATCTCATCGAAAACTACAAGAAAGGTGATCCTTCGTTATGGGGGATGACACAAATTAAGAAAAAAGGGCTGCGTGATACCGGCGCGACGTTATCGCCTCAAGCCGCCCATCTTTTGGCCTTAGGTGCAGAAACGTTGGCGCTAAGGCAGGAGCGATCTTCCGCTAATGCCATGGCTTTGGCGACGTTTTTTGAGGCACACCCAAAGGTCAACAAGGTCTACTATCCGGGTTTAGAGAGCCATCCGCAGCATGCGCTTGCGGCCAAAAACTACCGTACCTTTGGCTTTCTGATGAGTATTGAGTTGCACGACAGTATCGACTGCTTTGATTTTCTCGATGCGCTTGAGCTGGTCGTGGTGTCGAGTAATCTGGGGGATAATCGCACCTTAGCCATTCCAGTAGCGCATACCATTTTTTATGAGATGGGGCCGGCGCGGCGCGCTGAGATGGGGATCACCGATGGCACCGTAAGGCTCTCCATCGGGATTGAAGATATTGATGATCTATTGGCTGACTTTACACGTGCTCTGGCTTAACCCCAGGGCATGGGACGTTGCTCTGACATGCGGATCATGCCACGCGCTATTCGGTACAGTACCCAAAGGCCGGTAAACAACATCATGGCGAAGGCGACAGGGAAGCCGATAATGGTAATAAATAACGCTATCGCGATGATGTACCACAAGGCTGCAAACCAGAATGTGCGTATTTGCCAACTAAAGTGGCTGTCCAAGTACGTGCCAAAGGTGTCATCTCGGTATATGTAATTTAACACTACCGCGATGATAGATGGCCATCCGGTCAAAAAAGCAGTGACGACAAACGCTGAGCTAAGCACACCGCTAATCGCGCTGAATAAATGCAAACCATAAATAACATACGTCAGTGTCACGAGACGTTGCTCTGGTGCACGAATAATGAGATTGTCAGCAGGGTTTTCCATATGTGTTCTCTGTGGTTAACTACTGATAAGACGCACTGAGGGTACATGATAGATGCACTCTCGGCGAGAAAAAATCCTCTGATGAGAACCCAATGGATTCACTGTCATCCCACCAAACAGCGCTTGATTTGCTCGATGTTACGACCATTATTGAGGCGCTAAAACCAGCGTCAAAGCAGCAATTACATGATATTCACTGCCTTGACGTGGTTGATTCTACTAATGTTTGGGCGATGCAGGGTATTGCGCTCGGTAGGCGGCATGGCCATGTCTATTTGGCTGAGCAACAAACGGCGGGTCGTGGTCGGCGCGGTAGGCAATGGATTTCACCGTTTGCCCGTAATATTTATCTCAGTCTGATATGGCAATTCCATGGCAGTGAGCGAGACCTTAGCCCTTTAAGTTTGGCAGTCGGGGTGGCGGTATGTCGAGCGTTGCAGCAGGTGGGTATATCGGACGTGGGTCTTAAGTGGCCCAACGATATATTAGCCCATGGCAAGAAGTTAGGCGGAATTTTGCTCGAATTACAGGGGGATCCAAGTCGGGAGTGTCAGGTGATTATTGGTGTGGGTTTGAATGTATCGATGGCCGACGAAGACGCCGCTGACATTGCTCAACCCTGGATTGATGCACAGCGCTTGCTGGGGACAGAGCGACCAAATCGCAACCTGATCGTGACAGCACTGCTTGATGCCATGGTCGAGATATTGGAGCAGTTCACACGAGGTGGTTTTGCCGCCTTGAGACAAGACTGGCAGGCACTGGATGTTTTCGCCGATGCGCAGGTTATGATCCATTTGGGGGACGACGTCATCTTTGGTGTGGCCAGGGGTGTTGATGATAACGGGGCGCTACAGTTAGACACGGCCACAGGTAGGCAACTTTTTCACGGCGGTGAAGTGAGTCTTCGACCAGCGGGAGCGCTATGAGATTAGAGTTTGATATTGGTAATACCAATCATAAATGGCGGCTGTTAGACCGTGGCGAGGTGGTGCGGCGCGGCAGTTTTAGCAACAGTGAAGACGGTCTTGCAGGTTGCCCTCATCAGGGTGTTGAGGTGATTTGGGTCGCCTGCGTCGCCCATGCTCGCTTTGTCGATGCCATCGCTGTTTGGGCAAAGCAGTACAATATCGAGGTGCAGCAAGCCATTGTCACCGAACAGGCCTCGGGCGTGGTATGTGGCTATGAGCAGCCGCAAAGGCTCGGGGTCGACCGTTGGCTAGCGGTACTGGCGGCCTATTATCGTTACGGGCCTACCTGCGTGATCGATATTGGCAGCGCTATGACGCTTGATGTGGTGGATGTGAATGGCCATCACCTAGGGGGATACATCGTTCCGGGTTATCAATTGTTGTTAAATGCCCTCTTTAAAGACACGGAAAAAGTGCGTTGGGCAGAAAGCGAAGTGAGTGAGGCATTGTCTCTGGGGCGAAATACCGCAAACGCGGTTGTGTCGGGCGTAAAATTGATGCTGGTTGGATTCGTTGAGCAAGCGATTGCCCGCTTGCCTGTAGATCATACTCAGATCGTATTTACCGGTGGGGGTGGACGACTACTTCGGGAGGCGTGTGGCGATCGCGGCTTGTGGATTGAGGACCTCGTGTTTGAGGGGCTGGCGCTCGCGCAGCGTGAGGTGGTGTCGTGAAAATTGTGTTAGCGCTTGTTATCGCCGTCGTTTTTAATGTGGCGCTTTACTTTTATTTGCAGGCACTACCTTCGCCTGATGTGGCCGAAGCCCCTGTGAAAAATAGCGATAAAATCGTGGTTCATACTCCTTAAGATTGCGCACGGCATCGCTCCCATTCTCACGACAAGGTTGTTATGATAGGTCGCATCTAAAGCCTGACGCCTGGCCTGCAAACCGCTAAGGAAATAATGACATGACAGATCTCATCCAGATGAGTGCCGATGGTGTTGAACAGCTGTCGCTGAAGCAATACTCCGAACAAGCTTATCTTAACTATTCCATGTACGTCATTTTAGACCGTGCTCTACCCTTTGTTGGCGATGGTTTGAAGCCCGTTCAGCGGCGCATTGTGTATGCCATGTCCGAGCTTGGTTTAAAGGCTTCAGCAAAATATAAAAAGTCTGCCCGCACGGTGGGTGACGTCATTGGTAAGTTCCATCCACACGGTGATTCTTCCGTGTATGAAGCGATGGTTATCATGGCGCAAGATTTCAGCTATCGCTATCCCCTGATTGATGGTCAGGGTAACTGGGGAAGTAGCGATGACCCTAAGTCCTTTGCCGCGATGCGTTATACCGAATCGCGCCTCACCCGCCATGCGGAGTTATTGCTGAGCGAGTTGGGTCAGGGCACTGTTGATTGGGTTCCCAACTTTGATGGTACTCTCGATGAGCCAAAATTTCTTGCTGCTCGGGCTCCCTCTGTCCTGTTAAACGGAACCACGGGTATTGCGGTGGGTATGGCGACGGACATCCCCCCACATAATTTACGAGAAGTTGTTCAGGCAACCTTGCACGTGCTGGATAATCCAAATGCGAGCGTTGAAGAATTGATGCAGTTTGTGCCTGGCCCCGACTTCCCTACCGGGGCGGAAATCATCACGGGGCGCAACGAATTGCTTGAGATGTATAAGACAGGGCGCGGCAGCGTTAAGTGCCGAGCAATTTATGGTGTCGAGCAAGGTGAGATTGTGGTTACTGAGTTGCCTCACCAGGTGTCAGGAGCCAAGATCCTTGAACAAATCGCAGCGCAAATGCAGGCCAAAAAATTACCCTTGGTTGCCGACTTACGCGATGAGTCTGACCATGAAAATCCAACCCGCTTAGTTATTGTGCCTCGCTCTAATCGCATTGACTTTGAAGGCTTGATGGCTCATTTGTTTGCCACCACCGATTTAGAAAAAAGTTACCGCGTTAACATGAATATGATCGGTATTGATGGGCGTCCCGGTGTTAAAGATTTGGTGCAGATCCTGCGGGAATGGGTGGCGTTTCGAACCGAGACCACAACCCGACGTCTCAACTACCGCCTAGAAAAAGTACTGCACCGACTGCACTTATTAGATGGTTTATTGATCGCCTTCCTCAATCTGGATGAGGTGATCAACATTATCCGCACTGAAGACGAGCCCAAAGCGGTATTGATGGCACGTTTCAATCTGTCTGATGTGCAAGCCGATTACATCCTCGATACACGCTTGCGGCAGTTGGCGCGATTGGAAGAGATGAAAATTCGCGGTGAGCAGTCAGCGTTAGAAAAAGAGCGCGACGATTTGCAGGCAACGCTCGATTCACCCCGGCGTCTCAAGAGTTTGTTGAAAAAAGAACTCGCCGCTGTGGGTGAAGAATTTGGTGACGATCGCAGAGCTCCTCTGGTAGAGCGTGCAGAGTCAAAAGCGTACAGTGAAATCGATTTGATGGGGGCCGATCCTGTCACGGTGGTGATGTCTGAAAAGGGTTGGATTCGCGCGGCCAAAGGCCACGACGTCGACCCCACATCATTGAGCTACAAATCGGGTGATAGCTTTAATTTTGCGGTTAAGGGTAAAACTAATCAGTCGGTTGTTATTTTAGATAGTACCGGTCGTACCTATTCAATCGCCGCCCATACCCTGCCCTCGGCACGAGG
>DATHYR010000407.1:0-1375 GCA_035458985.1 Pseudomonadales bacterium | reverse complement strand
ACATGGTGCCAGCGCTGAATTGGTCACCAATGTCCCTGCGTCCGCGTTTCACGCTGACACCAATGCAACCGTCCATGACGCTGGCAAATTCGCCTTCACCGTCTAATACGTATTGGGTATTGTCCAGCACACCGCGCACAGGATCGTCAAGGGTGAAAGCGTTGACGGAAAAACCTGTTGCTATCTGTAGGTCATAGTTTCCGCTGTCAACTACTGCAACGCCTGGCATCACGCCACCTGAATGTTTGCTGGGCCAGCGCTTCGATTGTAGGCGCGTATGGCGTTCACTACGGCTTGCCCGATTTCGGCGCTAGTTGCTAAACCGCCGTTGACGTTTACGGTCACGCCGCCCATGCCACCCATTTTGGATAATGGGACTACAGCCTCTGGGCCTGCTTCACCGATCATGGCAAGCGTTGGCCCTGTAACAATTCCGCCTTCCGCCAGCAATGGAATGTTCGGAACGCTGAACCCTTTACCACCCAACCCTGGCACCCAAGATGGGAACGTGAATGACAGTTTGCCTATCGTGTTATTCCACAGGCTTGCGATGCCGTTGAATACTGATTTGTAAATGTTTAGGACAGCGGTGAAATAGGTTTTGATTGCGTCAAAACTGAATTTGACGCCCGTGGTAATTGCATCAAATACTGTGTCAACGATTTTGCGAACACCATCAAATTTGAAATACAGCGCGGTCAAAATGGCGATCAGCGCGACCACGGCCAGCACCACAAGGGTGATTGGGTTGGCAAGTAGCAGGGCGTTCCAAACGGCTGTCAGCGCGTTTGTGATCACTTGTATGGCGTTGTAAACCTTCAACGCGATGTTGACCGCCACTATTGCTGCAGCGATGCCACCGATCAGGCCAGCGATCACCAAAAACGTGGTGGTGTTTTCTTGCGCCCATGCACCCAAACCTGTGAGTAGTGGCAACGCTTTTTCAACCACAGGGATCAACGCGGCGCCAATATTTTCTTTGGCTTCCGCAATGGCTATTCCAAATCGTTTCATTTGCCCTTCGGCGGTGCCTGCTGCTTCGGCTGTTGCACCACCAAACGTGCCACCCAAAACGTCCATGATGGTGTTCAGGTCTGCGCCGTCTTTGATCAGCGCCGCCATTTCTGGTGATAACGCTTTCAGGCCTTTCATGTTGCCTGCATAGGCTTTCGATAGGGCGTCAGAAACCGTTGCCAAATCTTTGCCTGTGGCCGTGGAAATGTCCATTGCCAGGCTTAGACCTTCCTGTGCTTTGCCAATGTCTTTTGTGCCGCGCACAAGGCTGGCTAGGGCAGGGCGTAAATCATCGTCCGCAATACCGCTGGCCAGCGACATTTTGCTGATCATGTTTTCAGTTGCAGCAACCTGGGCGTCT
>DATHYR010000406.1:0-1011 GCA_035458985.1 Pseudomonadales bacterium | reverse complement strand
CTGGCCTATGACATCGCCGATCGCATGAGGCTTAACCGTGCCAATGCAGCGAATTACGTCAGCAACTACACAGTACCTGCCAACATACCCACGGGTTGTGCCCTGGCTACTGGTGCTAACGCTGCTAATGACCTGTCCTGTTGGCGATTGCAATTATTCAATACCATACCGCCGGGCAGTGTTGCGGACGTTTCTGTTAATGCAGGTAACCCGACAATGTACGACGTTACCATTAACTGGGCGGACCGTGAAGGTACCAACCGCGCGGTGCAATATACCTTTCAACCCTGATATCGAATGAAAACCATGACATATAAAAAACAACAAGGCCTTTCACTCATCGAGTTGATGATCGCCGTTACTATAGGACTGTTATTACTGATGGGGACCGCCAGCATGATGATCAGCAACAAGCGCATCTATAAAGAACAGAACGAGATGGGCAGGCTGCAGGAAAATGCCCGGTTTGCCATGGAACTGATCATGAAGGATGTACGCAGGAGCGCATTCATTGGTTGTATGGACCGTCAAAACGGGATCAGAAATCATCTCAATGGCAGCGGAACATCAACCAACTTATTCAGCCTGAATAATCTGATAGAAGGATCGGAAAGTGGCGGCAACTGGCTGCCCTCCAACAGTACCGATGCGACGACAGACATGACTGCCGGCAGCGATGGCTTCACTGTCAGGTTTCTCGAGCCCATTAACGTCACAGTGAGCGCATCTATGCCAAATAAATCCGCTAACCTCCAGGTGACAAGCGTCACTGATGTGGTTGAAGGCGATATCCTCGCTGTCAGTGATTGCGACAGCACGGATATCTTTCAAGTTACCGGTATTGGTAGCAATACCGTTAACCACAATACGGGAGGATCTGCGACCCCCGGCAATAGTACCAAAGATTTTTCTAAATCCTATCCAGCGGATGCGATGGTCGCACGGGCAATCTCCCGGCGTTACTTCATCGCCAATGATGCCGCGACAGGCGAGTCAGGTCTCTTTATGTAC
>DATHYR010000405.1:0-1133 GCA_035458985.1 Pseudomonadales bacterium | reverse complement strand
GTTGAATCCGTTTGCTCGCGAATACGCAACCCAAACTCCTTTACCGCGTCAATGCCCTTGTCGCTGTATATGCCTTCTTGCTGTGCGCGAATAAGAATGCCTAAAAACTCCTCGGCGGATCCGCCGGCAGCGGCGAACTGCGCGGGATATTCGCGCAATTGGTCTATGAAATCCCCCTGGGCGTTCGCCCCTTTGCGGAATCCCGCCTCAATAATCTCCAATGAATCCGCGATGCTGATGCCAAACTCCTTTGATAGCGTGTTGGCTGCTCGCTGAACTTCACTTGATGTGGTTTCGTAAGTTCGCGCGATGGCTATAATATCGGCAGACTGCTGCTGTAATGCCGCTGCACTTAGGTTTGTAGTCTGAGCAAGGCCACGCTGAACCTCCTCAAATTCTTTGGCTGTTTCTTTTGCACTTTGCAGGGCATCAACAATCCCGGTTATAACTGTGACCGCAAGGCCAATAAAGCCAAGTGCTTTGTTAAATCCACCCGCTGCGCCTTGTGCTGCCTTAAATCCACTTGTGACTTGACCAATGCCCGATGAAATACGCGGGAAGAACTGCTCCAACGCCTGCGTATAGCCGCCAACGTTGCGCTGAAATTGACCGACGTTGGCATCAATTTTCTTTAACTGCTTATCAAGCTCGTTAATGTCGCCCCGCAGTTTAATGGCCTCGGCTGATGACTCCTTACCCGCTGCCGCCAAGTCTTTGTACCGTTTGCGTTGCTCGTTCAGCGTACGCGATAGCTTATCGTATGTGCCGCTTACCTCATCAACGGCATTAAGCTCAGTACGCCTCAGCTTTATTTCATCACGGATAGTTGCGTTAACCTCCTGCTGCCGTGCCTTTAGGTCGACTAACTCCTTTTCAAGTTTCGCAATCGACTCTACATCCTCGGTCTTCTTCAGCTCCTTCGATATCTCCGCTATCGCCCGGCGTAGTTGCTCGGCCGTTTGGATGGATTGCTCCGTGCCTTGAATGTTTATTTGAAAGCCTAATACCTTTGCCATGTGCGTTAGATTACGTCGTAAATTTTAACCAAATAGTTTGCCCCATCGAAATGCGTGAACTCCTCGATTGTTAGCGTATTGCCGGATATGGTGAACTCAAGTTCGGGGTAAAGTAGT
>DATHYR010000404.1:0-1888 GCA_035458985.1 Pseudomonadales bacterium | reverse complement strand
CGCCAAAGCCGGTAGGTGCAATGTGGCTGCGGTTTTGGATGATCCATCAAAACGAGTCGCAGCGAAATCTGCGGTGGGAAGTGCGGGAGGCGTTGCTGTAGCGATGGCCAAGCACAAGATCCGCGGTAGAATGTACGATGTAGTTCAAATCCGCAATCTGAAGGCAGATGGCGAATGCGATCCACCAACTCAGGCAGGCAAGTAGATTCGCATAGCCAGTCGATGCAAGGGAGTGCGTCGGCTGGTTGTGCTGTTGCATGAGGGCCTCCACGCGGCGCTGTGGGACCTTGACGAAGAAGCGGTCACGGAGATCGCGGAAGATTTGGGGCGTATGATTTGGCGAGAGATGGATTGTATAAGTGGCCAAAAGCATGATCGCAGAAAGTAAGGTTAACATGGAAGTGGCGATGTCGATCCCGTGGCTTGTCGATCATTGCTACGGGTGGCAGTTCGGCGAGCAGGGAATACTGTCTGAGCTTTGCCGTCGCCTTTGCGTTACAGATGGCTTTGAGATCGGCGCAGGCGATGGTGATACGTTGCCAGTGACGCTCGACTTTTTGCCAAACCTGACCCTGTTCGAGATCGACGAAAATAAACAAAAAAGCCTTGCAGAAAAGTTTGACTCGGCTAAAATCTACGGTGCCTACGATGGATCGCAGGCGGAAGTAGTAACCGACGGCAGCTGCGTTGTCGTTGATATTGACGGCGACGATTTGGCTGTAGCAATTACGGTGTTGGATGCAGCCAAGCCTTCCGTCATTATGGTGGAGCACTACGACCGTTGCGGGCCGTGGATGCAGGCAGCGGGTGAGCCAATTGAGCCTTGGCAGGAAGTGCCAGCGTGGCTAATCGGCATGCACGTGACGGAAGGCGGGTTTGCAATTCAGCAGCCCTGGCAGGTGGTACAGCAAGCAATGTCGGATCGCGGCTATGTCATAGTGGCATTGTCCCGCGTTAATGGTATTTACGTTCGCAAGGACAAACTGGAGACGCTATGTCAACGATAATCAGAGCACCTCGGCAGGTAGTAGTCAACTTTGCCAATGGAGCAACAACCCAGACAGAACCAGCTGTTGACATTGGCGACTGCTCCTCGGCGGCGTTTATTGTGCCTGCTGAGTTCAATGGAGACACGCTGCGGATCAAAACTAACGTAAGCGGCGACACTGGCTTTACGTTTGTGGCTGCGACTGGACGCAACAACCTTGACTCAGACCAAGCGGCAGCGTTCTTCCCAATGCACAATATGATTATCGAGACCAGCGTTGCTACGTCGGCAGCGGCCTCGATAACGGTGCTGTTGAAGCAGTAACGATGGCAGCGATCCCGAGAGTCTGCCGTTGCGGTCGTACCGTTAAAGGCGTCTGCCAGGCGTGTACGGCGATGGTGCAGGCAAGAGCAGAAGATTACAGGCCAAGCAAGCACGAGCGTTACGGAAGCCAATGGCACGGATTGAGCCAACGCTACAGGCTACGGCATCCGCTGTGCGAGCAGTGCGAGAAAGAAGGCAGGACAACGGCAGCGACCGAAGTCCATCACAAAGTCAAAGCAAAGGACAGGCCAGACCTGATACTGCAATGGAACAACCTAATGTCAGTGTGCAGATCGTGCCACGAAAAGCTAGAAAAAGATGCGTAGGAAGCCATGACGCATGGCCTCTACGCTTGTTTGTTTGGGGTATCGTGTTTGCTGTAGGCCACGGCGGAATCGCGTGGCTGACGCACAACTACGGGCCTTGGTGGTGGCTTGAGTTGCTGAAATAAAATCGACGTGTCAATTATTTTTGGCGGAAAAAAATAAATAAAAAAAATATTTTGGGGTTGACATGTACGATTTTGCTACAAAAATCCCCCCACCCAAAAAAATACAGTAGGTTTTGACACAAGCC
>DATHYR010000403.1:0-2549 GCA_035458985.1 Pseudomonadales bacterium | reverse complement strand
GCTATTTTGTAAATTCATACGGCGATGTCATGGCCGATTACATCGGAAGGTTTGAAACGCTCCCATACGATTGGGTTAAGATTTCTTCAAGGCTGGGCTTTTCTGGCGATTTGCCGCACAAATATCAAAGCAAGATGCGCTCTATTGACTATCGAGGCTACTATACCGACAGGCTTGTAGATATAGTTGGCAAGGCGCATCAACTTGATCTGATGGCGTTTAACTATGACTTTGAGCAAGGCATGATTTCTGACAAAATCTGCCAAAGCACTTGGCGGCTCAATGGCAGGCACGACTTATCTTTGACGCCTCTCTATACTTACTACTACGGATGACATGAAGATTTATCAAATCAGCCTGCACGGCTCTGCGTTTGATGCGCGTGGTCTGTCTTGGGCTGAAGCTATCGCGGCGAGCGGATGCAAGCCTAACCAAGATTGGGTCGATCCGCTTCTTAATCGCAAGCTGTTGATTGGGGAATTCGGCTGCGCTGTTAGCCACCTGCGCGTTTGGCGGGAAATTGCGAAAAGCAAAGCGTCCGGCATCATTCTTGAAGAAGATGCAATATTTGACAGCATTGATTGCGTTGAGGTGGCGCAAGCCTTAGAGGCCAATGACAGCGCATGGCTCGGCTACAGATGGAATGATCTAGGTTATTGGTATAACTGCCATGCCTATGCGATAACGCCAGAGACAGCCGCGCATTTGATTGATGGGTTTGCGGAGCAAATCATACCAGTCGATGAGTGGGTGCCTGTCAAGCTACAGCAAAAGAAAAATTACTTCTTTGAGCCAGAGCGTGTTAATCAAATACCACGGGAGACAAGGCCATCAACAATCGAAGGGAGCGTTGAGATGGAAAAGGACGTAGACTTTCGGATAGTAACTGTCGCTACAGAGCCAGAAAAGATGTGGGCGCTGGAGCAGTCAGCCGCAAAATATGGCGTAAGCGTAATAAATATTGGCAAAGAACACCCGTGGCGAGACGAAATGAAGGGCTTGGGCGGGTTCCCGAAAATCCAACTTGTAAACGAATATCTGGCTACTGTCTCAGAGGATGCAATCGTCCTATTCATGGACGGCTACGACACATTCCTAGCTGATAGTCCGCTTGAGATTTTGGCTCGCTATCAACAGTTTGGCGCAGATATAGTCTTTGGCGCAGAGGCAAATCACTGGCCGCTTCTAAATGATGAACTCATGAAGGCAAAGTGGCCGGACACTGGGACGCCATACAGATACCTAAACAGCGGCCTCTATCTCGGCAAGGCCAAGGCGCTGCACGATTTCATCGCACAAGATGCGCCGTCATCCGAGCAAGGTGATGACCAGCTGTATTGTCAACTTCGATACCTAAAAACGCTGCCAAATCCAGCGCTGGACAAGGGCTATCGCTTCCCGTGGACAGTGGCGCTAGACGTTGAGGCATACATCTTCCAGAACCACGATTACAGCGTCAGGGTTGTTGATGGTCAGTTGTGGAATGATGTTACGAAATGCTGTGGCTGCATCTATCACGGCAATGGCGGAGATGCGGAAAAAGCGCATTTCGTCACTATGGCGCAGAAGTTTGGACTAATACCGGATGCCGAACAGGTCCAATCGCCATATTATTTGACCCTAGCCTATGAAGAGTTGGCACCTGAAATCTTGGTGACGGATTTTCTTTCAGATGTTCAGTGCCAATACCTGATAAACAAATCGGAAATAAGCGGAAATTGGGGCCAGATGGAAGGCGACAAGTTTCCAGCACAAGAAATTCGCCTTAAGAAACTTGGACTGTGGCACGAATATGAGCGGCTATGGCACGAAAAGCTCGCAAAGATTGCAATGGAACACTGGAAGCCGTATCTGCACATCGGGCTGCGCGATGCTTTTACTATGAAATATTCTATGCAGACACAGAAGGCGCTGGGCTTTCATACTGATGCGTCCCTAGTAACTGGCAGCGTAAAGCTAAATGAGGACTATGAAGGCGCAGAGCTAATCTTTCCACGACAAAATTTCAGCAATATCAATGTAAAGCAGGGACGTTGCATCCTATTCCCATCTGATGTTACCCACGGCCATTACGTCACCGAGCTACAAAGCGGGACCAAGTATAGCCTGACTATGTGGACGCAGCGCTACAAGGGCGATGTGAATGAGTAAATTTTTCGTAGAGATTGGCGCTGCCAATTTCGAAACGCTGTTGCCGCTGGCAAAATCAGGGTGGTCTGGGATCGTCGTCGAGCCCATGCCACACTTCGCGGCTGAACTACGCACTCTTTTTGCGGGGATGCGGGTAGAAGTTGTTGAGGCCGCTATCAGCGACTTCAATGGCGAAATAGATATGCACGTTTCTAAGAATGAAGATTGGATAGCGGGCATCTCTCATGTTGCAAGCCCAAACCACATGGGCGCTCGCTTGAGTGAGCTAGATGGAAACAAAGAACTTTTTGTCGATACAATATCAGTCAAGTGCATGACGCTGGACAAATTGCTCTCTGGTGTCTCGGTCGTGGACTTTATGAAAGTTGATGTTGAGGGCCACGAACTAAATGTGTTTC
>DATHYR010000402.1:0-1361 GCA_035458985.1 Pseudomonadales bacterium | reverse complement strand
TGATTCGGCGGTGGCTGACAACGTGAACCGTGTCATCCTTGACGGTGGTACGTTTGTGGATGTGACGGGTGCGCAGGCGGTGTGGGATAGTGTATCTCGGTTCAATCCATCGCTGACAAATTTCTGTCGCGCGGGGAAGGTATCGGAATTGTATTCATATACACTTATAACGAGTTAAGATTATGGCATTTGGAGATTTCACAGTAGTCAGGGCATCGCCCAAGCGTGTAATTGGTTCGAGTGGCTTGCTTGTCGAATACGCTGACAACGTACCTGCGTTTGAGTTTAACCCTGATGGGACGTTCAATGCTTTAAATGCTGAGCGTGGAGCAACAAATCTTTGCCTTCGTTCACGCGACTTGGCTGACGCGGCGTGGACAAAGACAGATGCAACGGCGGTTCGCTCTGCTACTGGTGCGGATGGTGTGGCAAGTACGGCGACAACGGTGACGGCAACGGCAGGCAACGCTACGGTTTTACAAGCTATCACTTCGGCATCATCGGCAAGGGTATTTAGCGCCTTTGTACGCAGACGCACGGGAACGGGGACGGTGGAGATAACGCAGGACAACGGCTCAACGTGGACGGCTATCACGCTGACCTCATCGTTTGCGCTTTTCTCAACTACGTTTCAGACGCTAACAAATCCTATTGTTGGATTTAGGGTTGTCACATCGGGTGATGAGATAGATGTTGATTTTTGCCAAGCGGAGACCGGACTAACAGCGACATCGCCAATAGCTACTGAAGGGTCAACGGTCAACAGGGCAACGGATGCCTTTACGCTGACAAGCGCAACTTCATTATTGGGGCAAACGGAAGGCACGTTCTACTTCGAGTATTCGCATATTGCAAGGGGTGGAGCTACGGCTTTTAGATGGATACAGATAGCGGGGTCGAGCAATAATATCGGATTAGTTACAGCCACAATTGGAGCTGGCATACGCACCGTTGTCAATGGTCAAATTGACAGTTTTGGCCTTGTGAATCCCGCGGTACGCAACAAGATGGCGTTTGCTTATGACGGCACAGGAACGGTGTTTTTTGCAAATGGCACTCAAAGAACATTGACAAACGGTGGAGCGCAGACTATGACAAGCCTTGACAGTGTTTTAATTCAGCCTAACAACAGCACATCAGTCGGTGTTGTCCGATTGAACGCACTTGTCTTATACAAAACCCGTCTTTCCAATTCTGAACTTATAGCTTTGACAACTTAATAATTATGCCTACACGATACCTTGCCTCCGCTACAAAGTCCGCCCTGATTGCTGACCTCGCATCCTTCGGGTTCGTCTTTCTTGATGAGAACGGCAATACCCGTCAACCCGAACCGATGGAGATTACCCAATTCGAGCAGG
>DATHYR010000401.1:0-1014 GCA_035458985.1 Pseudomonadales bacterium | reverse complement strand
GGATATTTTCTCTGTGCATTTTATTTAAACGCGTGCCTTCAAAACTGGCGCCTAAATACAAGTTATAGCGACCTGGCGCCTTACCCACTAAACCAATTTCAGCGGCAAATGGGCGGGCACAACCGTTTGGACAACCCGTCATTCTCACTACGATGGCTTGTTCACCTATGCCATGTTTTGCCTGTAATGCATCAATATGGTCAATAAATTCAGGGAAATAACGCTCCGCTTCTGCCATTGCCAGCGAACAGGTTGGCAAGGCCACACAAGCGATAGAGTGCCCGCGAGTTTGCGTGAGCACTTGGCCTAGCAAGCCGTGTTTACGCGCCAAACCTTCAATGGTGGCTTTATCTTCTGGGGCGACACCGGCAATGATCATGTTCTGATTCGATGTCATACGGAAATCACCTTTATGTATTTTGGCTATTTCACGCAGTCCAGTTTGCAAGGTTTTACCGGGCATATCTTTAATACGACCGCTTTCAATAAACAGCGTCAGGTGCCACTTACCGTCAACGCCTTCTACCCAGCCATAACGATCGCCACGATCGCCGATCACCACATCGCGTTTTGGCTCAAACTTAACGCCCGCTCGTGCTTCCACTTCGGCTTTAAACTTATCATAGCCATGGTCGACTATGGTGTACTTCAAACGTGAACGCTTACGGTTTACTCGGTTGCCCCAATCACGCTGTACTGTCATCACAGCTTCGGCAAACTTCATCACATCTTCGGTTTTGATAAAACCAAAGTCGTCAGCCAAACGCGGAAAGGTTTCAACTTCACCATGAGTCGAACCCATACCACCACCGGCGGTTAAGTTAAAGCCGGCTAATTCACCATTTTCTGCCACAGCAATGAAACCGAGATCGTTGGTGTAGACATCAACATCGTTGTCTGGTGGAACAGCAACCGCCATTTTGAACTTACGCGGCAAATACGTTTTGCCATACACGGGCTCAACTGTGCCATCTTCGGTGGTTAATAATTTCTCTTCATCTAACCAAATTTCGG
>DATHYR010000400.1:0-2576 GCA_035458985.1 Pseudomonadales bacterium | reverse complement strand
CAATTGCTTCAAGCAGTTCACCACGGAATTGCTCAATGCTCTTGCCCGAACGGAGGGCGGAGTCAGCGAGGTCACGTTTGTTGTGACGAGCGCCAAGCTCGATGATTGCAGATGCGTTCTTGGCAGCAGCTTCAGCAGCTTCGGCCCGAACCGCATCCATGTTTACTTCGTCAGTCATTTTGACTTCCTTTTTGATGGATGGTTCAATAGTAGGTTTGGGTTCGAGAGCAGCCGCGCTACGACCCACGCCAACTGACGGGTCAGCAGGGATAGAAACGACAGATACCTCAAGGGGCGACCAAGAGCGAACAAGGTACTCGTCCTTATTCGTCGTAGACCGCTCCATTTTGTTGACGCGATAACCCACCGACACATTCGACCGGATACCATCGACAACGTCCTGAAAAACTTCCTGAGCAAGTGCCGAGCGCCCGAACCTGACTTTGGCTCGAAGAACACGGTCCCCAGAGAGTTCCACGGATTCAATAACGCCAATCTGACGCTCTGGATCATGGTCCAGAAGCAGTGGCGCACGGCCCGAAGCGACAAAGCCCATATCAATGGCTCCGCTTTCATGGACCAGTATTTCTTTACCAAATGAGCGGTCAACCGCCAGTTCAGAAGATACGGCAATCTCAACAGTGCGCTTTTTTTCGTCAACCGACTTAGCTGACATATCCATAGCGCGGTGCAGAACTTCGACGGGGGCTTTACGCTCTTCGTCAGAAGGCTCTACTTCCTCGTCAACCACATCCTCTACCATCTCGACTTCAGGATGGTCCTCAGTGTCGATTTCAATCTCGACCTTAATTGTGGCCCGTTCTTCAACTTCCGACATAAATTGCTCCAAAAAGCGTTTCGGCAAAACAATAACACCAAACCACGCAACAATCAATCACGCTATTAATCTAATACGTAATCGAGAATAAACAGCAGTTCCTCGTCGCTTGGATCGTTCCAGCTTGAACGGGCAGTCATGCTTGATGTGTATGCCTCAATCTGTGTGAACGCCAAGCTGGCGCGATCATTGATTGGATCAGGTGATGTAGCAACGATAGAACCCAATTGCACAGTTGCCGATAGACCAGCCAAAATGACCTTGGCGTCAACATCTGGCAGTACAATTTCAGGCTCTGGAATATCAAGAAGTATTGCCGGACGGAACTTGCGGCGCGGCCTGACAAGTGATCCACCGCCCAATATTGGCTGTGGCTGCGCACTGGCTACTGTAGGCGCAAATATCACGCTTACGTTTGTTAGCAGGGACGCTGTTACACTTTGATCTGGGCCAGTTGCCAAGATGGTTGGCGGGAACACAAAGTCGCTGTCCGCAAACATTGGCGGTGACAAGGTGTTTAGATTTGTCGCCGTTGGACCGTAGAAAATCTGGCTGTTGGTAAATAGCGATGCGGCAAGGTTATTAGTCGCCGTTGCGCTGGCCGAATATATGAAATTGTCGCTGCCCTTTAGGGTTGGCAGCAGAGTGTTAAGACCAGTGGCTGTAGCGCCATAAAATGCTTGTGTGTTGGTAAATAGCGATGCGGCAAGGCTTTGATTGGGGCCAGTTGCCGAGATTACCGGGGCGTACACAAGGTTATCACTGGCAACAGTTGTTGGCAGTATGACGTTTGCATTTGTAGCTACAGGGCCATAAAATGTCTGCTCATTTACAAGCAATGAAGCGGTTAGGTTTTGGGTCGCACCATCCGCAGATACGCTTGGAAGATAAATAAGTGTATCACTAGCCAACAGCGTAGGCAGGATCAGATTTAGATTTGTCGCTGACGCTGCGTAAAATGCGCTAGTGTTCGTAAACAGTGATGCCGTCAGGCTTTGGCTTGGACCTTCACCAAATACAGTAGCAGAATAGAAAGCGTTGCCGCTTGCCAAAAGCGGTGGAAATAAAGTTACAGCGCCAGCGCCAGCGGGGGCAACGCCCAGAACTGGTTGCGCCCATTGTGATACGTCAAGCGTTTCGGAGTTTACATCTTTCGCCTCAAGATATGCCGCTGGCTGTCCAAAGCCAGAGTAATCAAGCGTCTGTAATTGATCCTTCGTCGGCAATGGCATCTGCTTGTTCCTGCATTATAGCGTCATAGCGGGCGGCTACTTCTTGAACTTCTTCGTCAGTGGGGAACTCTTGAAATTTGAATACTACGCTGCTGTCGCCAATAACCACACGGTAGCGAAACTTACCAGCGACATCCTGCTCCCAATCTGTAACTTTGTATTTCATATAAGCCTCTATGCCTGTGTAACGGTAAGATTACATACATATGTGGGATCACTGCCATCAAATGTGTAAGCATAAATATCAACCGCCCCTGCGTTTGTAGGGGTAAAGGTTATTGTCACGGTTTCCCATGTATCCGCCGCCGCCGTCAAGGTGGATTTTACGTCACTGCTTACACCTGCGATTTGTCCAGCGGGGCAAACAAGTTGCATGGTAACGTCGGTGGTGTCGCGCAACATCCGCGCTGTGACCGTAACCAAACTACCAGCGGCCACTACTACCGTGCCAAGTTTTAATTTAAGCGGCCTAGCTTCGTTAGCCGCGCCCCCTGCTAAAAACCGCC
>DATHYR010000399.1:0-29032 GCA_035458985.1 Pseudomonadales bacterium | reverse complement strand
ACTAAAATAAAGCCACCATGGATGACCTTAAAACAATGCCCGCACCCCTCAAACGACGTTTCCACGAATTACGCTATTTACTGCCTGTCATGGTATTCATGCATAGCGGCGCTTGCTTGGCGGCATTAAGCATTTCAGGCGTTGACAGCGCTATAACCTCGGCAATTAAAGAACAATCACCACTCACGGGTGCGGTCTGTGATGCACCGGATTGGTGGATTGAGAAACAACTGAAAAAAACCGACGAAATCGCACGCCAGCTTCTTGAAACGCAGGGTTTTTACCAACCTCTGATCACCCATGATCAAGGCATAGACACGGATTGTTGGTATGCCTCGCTTACGATAACGGCCGGGCCCCAAGCCACGTTTGGCATGATCCAACTGACCGGTATTGATTTGCTCAACATCAACCCTACTCTTCTTAGGGAATGGCTTCCTTCACCCGGTGAAGCATTTACTCACAAACGCTATGAAAACCTCAAAGCCAACCTGCTTGATTATGCCCGCGAACGCGGTTTTTTAGAGGCCGCGTGGTCCAACCATAAAGTCACAGTGACACTGCCATCATCAGGGACAGAAATACCCTTAGACGAACAACACACATTGGCAGATGTTGAGCTCAGCCTCGAGCTTGGCAAGCCGTTTTATGTCGGTGATATTGAGCACCAAGTGGCTGATATCGATGCCGAGTTTTTGGCCAAGTTTTATGACATGCGCCCAGGCGCCCCCCTAGTTCGCGAATCGCTCGATATCGCTTATCAAGATCTGATCTCCACCGGCTATCTGGCGAGTCTAGCCATTACGCCTCAATACGCCGCGGCTAAAGACAATAAGGTCCCCGTGTTAATAGAGGGGACACCGGCTCGAAAACGCACCTACGAAATTGGCGCAGGATATGCCACCGACAGCGGGCCTCGAGCGCGCGGTGAAATTCGTTGGCGACGCATTAATGAGCACGGCGATCGTGCCCGTCTCACCGCCACCATGGCGCAAAATGAAAGCGAACTGAGTGGCGAATACCGACGCGCCGACCATAATGACCCTCGCAATCGCTGGCTCAGCTTGGGTGCTAGCTATGAATTTGATGAGCCCGACACGTATCGCCGTGAACAAACAGCCCTCACCGCCACGCAAAGCCATCGCCGCGAGGACGCCTGGCTCAGAGCCAATGTTCTACAGTATTCCTCGGAAGTTTGGCGTATCGCTAACACCGAAGGCGACACGCAACTCGTCAGCCTAGGGCAAGGTTGGCAAACAAGCCAAGGCAAAGGACGCGGCCGCTTACACAGTGGGCACTCATTAAACCTGAGCTGGCGCGGTGCCGCCAAAGCCTTAGGATCAGATATCGACGTGCTTCAATTACAAGCGGCCTATAAACATATCTATTCCATCAATACACAATGGCGTTTACTAAGTCGCGCCCATGCCGGCATCAACCTTGTCGATGACTTAGATGCCCTCCCGCCAGACATTCGATTTTTTGCCGGTGGCGATAACAGCGTGCGAGGTTACGACCTCGACACCTTAGGGGAAGTGCGCTCGGTTGAGGGAAAAAATGTTGTTGTCGGTGGCAAGCGTATCCTCGATGGTGCTTTAGAGCTCGATCGCGCCATCCATAAAGACTGGTCAGTAGCGCTTTTCGTTGACGCCGGAAGTGCCTTTAACAACGCCCCCAACATGGCCGTTGGCGCCGGTTTCGGGGCTCGCTGGTACTCTCCATTAGGCCCGATAAGACTTGATATCGCCCATGGTTTCGACGGACTAAATCCGGGTTGGCGCTTACATATCAGCTTTGGAGCCGAGCTATGACCGCGCCGCTTGCCCCTCGGTTTCGCTGGCGTCGCGCTATCGCCACACTGGTCATTTTTATCAGTGGCGCACTCTTGTCCTGTTATCTTGCTCTGGCCACTACCGAAGGATCACGCTGGCTGCTAAGGGAGATCGCCGCGATCGTGCCATTCGAAGCGACCGGAATTGAAGGCAATATTGTTAATGGCGTGACCATTGATCGGCTACATCTCAATGCGGAAGGCATCGAGATCACGCTTGAAAACCTCGCGATTAATCTTGATCTATGGCCGCTGCTGTTAACGCAGGAATTTCGAATTTCGTCACTGAAAGCAACAACACTAGCTGTTAAAACCACCCCCAGTAAGAATCCTGCAGCCTCAGACGCCTTGCCCCTGCTACCCGCCCTACCGGTAAGGATAACATTGCGAGATTTTGGTATCTCTCATATCGCCATCGACGAGCGCCCACCCCTAGGTATTTCCATTAAAAGACTCAGCTTGATCAACCAAACGCTTACCTGGCAGCAACTCAGTGTCACGCAAGCCGCACTTCAACTGAATACCTCGGGTGAATGGGTAGCCGATGGCTTGAAGCAGCAGCTCACGACCAAACTTAAGTGGTCATTGGAAGATATACGCGGTGAGCTCATAGGCGAAGGGCCATTGAGTCAATGGGGGTTTAATCACAGCCTATCCTTGGGTGAATCACCCAACCAAGGCCAAATATTCAGCAGCGGCGAACTCGCACTGTTATCCCTTGCGGATATACACCTACGCTTAGATAACCAAATTAGCGGATTAGCAGGACCCGGCTGGCAAGCGTCAAGCCAATCTGTGCGTGTCGATACTGATTTAAAAAACTTTTCCATCGCCGGCGATATTGCTGCCAATACTCAGTACAGCGGGGATATTTCAGGGCGCCTTGAGGCCTCGGGAAGCCTATCCTCGGGCGCAGATATCGCCCTAGTCATAAAAGCCATTGGTGGCCAAGGGCAGTTGGCTGCCAACGTCCACTGGGCAGACACACAGACCGTTCGCGGTACATTTTCTGGCAAAAATTTTCGTCTAGACCTCCTGCCGGCATGGCCAACTCACTTACAGGCCATGACTAACATCGACACAGGATTTAGCATTACCCAACGCGAAGATCAGCTGAGCTGGCAATTAAACCACGCGCACCTTGACGGTGTGCTTGGCGATGCACCACTGACGCTGAGGGCAAAGGCCTACGGCAACAAGGGAGAAAGCGTCGTTGAGAAACTTTTTGTACAACATCTGGGCAATTGGATAGAGGCTCAGGGTGCCCTCAAAGAGGCGTTAGTCACCGCCTCATTTTCGACCAACATTAACGAACTGAATCTTTATCACCCAAATATTCAAGGCGATGCGCGACTTACTGGACAAGTGCAAGCCTCGCTGGATAATTGGCAAACAGACACCCAAGTTAACCTGCAAATAGATAGCCGCGAAATCACCGCGGCGGGTACCTCCCTCGGGGGCCTCACCGTGTCACTTGCCAGTCAACAAAACCGCCTGACCGGACAATTACACAGCGACTTTATTCATAGCGGCGACCTAGCACTAGCATCCTTCAGCCACAGCGTAGAAGGTCTTATTAGTGCCGATAGTGTTACCCTTTTGGGTATTGGCGGCGGCGAACTGATCGTCTCCGGCCAACGCTTTGCTCTACCTTCACCCGCCAGCCAGTGGCGTTGGTATAGGCAAGGCGAGCAACTACTCGACATGCAACTACACGCCAAAGATGAGCGTGTTGCATTGACCGTCAATGCAGCATTAAGTCGCCAACAAAACCTCAATGCGCAGGCAAAATTAGACATCTTGTCGCTCAATTGGCTCCGAGAATTCACCCCCCGCCTCGAGAACATTGATGGCGATGCACATCTTACGGCTACGGTATCAGGTGAGCTACAAGCCGACACGCCACTTAGCATCCACAGTCAATTTAGTGTCGACGCGCCAACGATAGCCCTTATCGATCCTGCGATTGTACTCAGCGGCAATACTATCCACGGGCAATTATTAAGCGATGGCCGTTACCGCTTTGAGGGTACCGCTCAACAAGGTGATAAACCCATCACCTTAACCGGAAGTGGCTACCTACTCGGTGAACATGGCCCCACGCTTAACGCCAGTATCAAGGCAGATCGCCTGCGCGCCTTTACCCCCAAGGTAGACATTGCGGTGTCGCCAGATATCAGTGTAGATATCAATAATGACCGTATACAAGTGCGCGGGAACATTAGCATTCCTCGGGCAGACATTGAAGTCAGTCAATTACCCGACGCGAGCTTTTCGCGCTCTGATGATGTCATTGTCATAGGAAGAGAAGTGCCACCGTCCTCTGAAGCCTTGGCTCAAGACATCAATATTCAGCTTCGTTTCGACGACAACGTGGTGATTAAAGCGGCGGGGCTCGCCACCAAACTTCGCGGAGAACTGACCTATAACGCCCTCAGTAACACCCCCGTCAACCTACAAGGCAAGCTCGACTTGGTGGATGGCAGTCTCAGCTCACAAAGCGGCGACCTCAGTATTAAACGTGGCAGTCTTATTTTTAGCGGCAGTCCAGACAACCCTGCCGTCGACATTATTGCTGTAAGACAAATCGACTCGCCAGCACTTGAGGTTGGGTTACACATCACCGGCACGGTCAAAGACTTACGCACTGCCATAGTGTCGATACCGGCTATCGATCAGACACGCGCGCTGTCTTTTTTAGTTTTTGGTCGTGATATTACCCAAGAAGATGGCGATAGCAATAACAGTAATGCTCAATTAATGAGCGCCGCGGTGAGCCTTGGCATAGGTCAATCGAGTAGTTTGATGCAAAACCTAAAACGCAGCACTGGCCTAGATGAATTGGCCGCAGTGGCCAACGACAGCGGTTCAGCGTCGCTAATTGCAGGCAAACAAATCAATCCCAAACTCTATGCGCGCTACCGCTACGACATGGCCGAAGCACTCAGCGTCTTGTTACTACGCTATCGTCTAAATCAACGTTGGACACTCGAAGCAGAAAGTGGCGCCGATAATTCTATCGATGTTCTATATCGACTCGGCGATTAGCTTGCGGGACGCATATTTAAGCCATAGAGATCTACCTTGTTAACTGCGCCTGTACTTCCGCCCGCGTGCCCATAGCTCGCATTGCTTTGCAAATAACTCATGTTGTAAAAATCATGCACCTCAATCGTGTAACGACCATCTCTAGGAACGGTGACACGAAGCGGTGTTGATAAATGCGGTACGTCACCGGTCATATGAGGCATTTGCACCACACCGCCGGCCACTTTCTGACCTCGTTCGTCGAGCACTTGAAGCCATTTAACGCCATTGGTCACGCCAGTATTAATGGTGTGGTGAGTATTGCGATAACGCAGTTGCAAGTCCC
Organism: Pseudomonadales bacterium; assembly: GCA_035458985.1. Lineage (GTDB taxonomy): Bacteria > Pseudomonadota > Gammaproteobacteria > Pseudomonadales > JAHEIH01 > JAHEIH01. The sequence goes on along the minus strand of DATHYR010000399.1, from coordinate 23,828 downwards.
AAGTGTGTGACAAAAGCGATACCTCCTGCCAAGTCATTTTGTCATCGTACCCGCCCCATTGCGGCAACATAGCCCCTTGGCTGTCCATCACCACGATGCCATTCGTGATGGCATTAATCGCCGCCACACTCAAAAACTGACCCTCATCCGTGCAAACAGGTTTACTCCTGTGAGAAACATTGCCAGAACTATTGAAGATTGCGTCAGCGACGTAACAGACCTGTTCTGGCTCAAAACTATCGTGCCACTCACCGGGTTCATCTAACAAGGCGACGTGCTGTCCATTCCGATACACGCGATACGTGACTGCACGGGGGTCATTTCTTACATCGCTCAGTTGCAGGGTGTTATTGGGGCTACCCACATGTAGGATTAATTGAGGTGTGGCTGGGGCAAATACCCGTTCGTCATAGGTGGAGGGCAATGCGGAAAGGGCAGTGATCTCAACATCCTTTTCTTCCAAACGTCCGAGTTGGATCTCTAGCGTATTTCGCATGTTGAACTGTGAAATATCAATCGCTTGCCCCACTGTTGCACCATTTAATGTGACGCGCACCACTTGATAGACCGCGCTGTCAGACAGCTGTGTATCTCCGGGTAGCGCAAGGGTCACATCGAGTGACTTGCCTTGCCACGTGAGTTCTTGTAACGCAAGGTGTTGGGAATTGTCGAAATAGCGTGCTTGTAGATAGGGTGTCACATAAGGGTTGATAACCAGCGTGTTGTCCTTTGGCTGTAATCCGAAGACCCCCTCAATCACCATGCCTAAATACGCTGCCACCGACCACAGCTGGCGCTTAGAATTTATCACCGGCCCCGTTAGCTCGGGGTCCTCAGGATCAGTCCAGCGTGCCTGCCCCGATAACCACTCAAAGTTTTCCATGTTGGATACATTCAATGCCGCCCCTCGAATCAGGGTGTCGTAGGCACGATTTGCCACGAGCGGATTATCGCCTACAACGGCGGCACGCAAACCGTATGCGGTAACAAAGGGCCACAAAGCGCGATTGTGGTAGATAGGCGTATCCGGTTGCTGAGGAAAAATGACCGGTGCACCCATAGGACCGTGTGGATAGCGCGCCAGTATCGACCGAGTTTGAGCAGCATCTGCCACACCACTAATAATGGCTAAGGACTGCCCTAGCCAGTCAAACTTGGCCATGGGCGAACGATCAAAGTGACCCGCCGTTAAAGAACTGTACAAGCCGTGCTGCGGTAACCACAAATGGGCATTGATAGCCGTTTTCAGGTCGTTGGCCCATGTACGATATCGCGCCGCGAGGCCATTCACGCTCATCGCCTCTGCCAATGCTGCCGCCTGCTGCAGTGCCATAAAGTACAACACATTGGTCGACAGCGCCGAGGACGTAGCCATGTAGGTGAGTTCATCCTTCACCCAATCGGCATACGATTGCTCGCGCCAGTCTAGGAAACTTTGCTCGCCATAATACAAGCCCGTAGCTGCATCAAAGGCGGCTAATCGATCATTATCTAGCGTGTTACTCAAAGCGTTTAACACTGTCCCTGCAAACTCACTGCGCTGGCTGGCGTCGACGCTATCGAGATAGGCATTAGCACCTAGCCCCCAGCTCAAGCGATCGGTGCTCACTGGCCAACTGCCGCCAGAGCCCGTGTCTTGGACAATTTGAAAACCGTCTACAGTGCCCGCGACATAGGCACTTTTAACAACGCTGTCCCTGAAAGGGGCAATCTTAAAATTAAGGGCATTTTTGACACGCTCAGGGTCCAACCAAGCAAGGCCTAGATCGGCCGCATACGATAAATCACGTGTCCACACATAGTGCCACTTAGCCCCTGTTTCAAAGCACTCGCAGGGCAATTCCTCACCCTTCGCATAGGCATCATCTCGAATACTGGCAACAGAGTTAGCTAGCATTTCATCCACGGCGAGGGCAAACAGCGCATCAAAAGCAATATCGCCTGAACGAAGACGCGGCAAATTAGGGTGTTCGGTATAAACAACGCGCTGTGGTGCCTCATCGCGCTGCACAATGGAGGTGGTGTGCTGATATTGACGAAGTTTTGAGTTATCGGCAGTGACTGTAAACGACGCTGTAGCAGGGTTACCGTCGTGGGTAGAAAAACGCCATTCTGAATGTAACTCAGGATTTTTTGAACACGCGCTCAGACCGAACGCAATAAAGAAAACAACGAAATACTTTTGCACAGGCCACCTCCAACAAAGGATGCACTGTGCCAAATTATGCCTAGAAGTAAAAGGGAAATTACTCCTTAAATCGATCTAGGGCCTGCGCTAACGAAAACCCCTTAATAGCGCTAGGTAAGCGCGCCGCCACCTCCGCCGACACCGTTTGTATGACGCCATCGGTATCCAGTTGAATGTGACCTTCTGCTAATGCCAATGCCACAAGGCGATAGGCTTCTGCTATCTCTTCGACATGCTGTTTGTCCGTTTCCAGACGCTTATACCTGAACTGTAATGCCATTCGTCGCTGGTGAGATCGCAGTAATCCTTCAACCTGCAAAACGAAAGAAGCCAGCAAAGATAACTCATCCCCACTGAACTCTCTAGGCATAGTATCGACCACACAAAGTGTACCCACCACGAAATGACCATCAGGACGGACGGGAATTCCCATATAACTGCGAATAAAAGGTTCACCCGTCACCAGAGGATTGTCTCGAAATCGTGGATCACTCTTAGTATCTTCGATCATTAAAATTCGACCGTCATTGACAACATGCTGACAAAAAGACACCTCGCGCGTGGTCTCACAAATATTCAAACCAACCACCGATTTAAACCACTGACGGTTTTCATCGACAAGGCTGATCATTACGATGGGCACATTTAGCAACGACGCCACTAACGCGGTGAGATTGTCAAATATCTCCTCGTTTTCTGTATCGAGAATATTGAGCTTGCGCAAAAACTCAATACGTTTCGTTTCAGCGGCAGTGTAATGGGTTACATCGGACATAATTTGTGTATCAGAAATATTATTGGTTTGTTAATCATGACTAATATATGCTGATTTAGCAAAATAAAATTCATAGAATACGGAGTGGATATCGACGTTTAAGGCGGAATGCGCCTAGTTAAATCGGAAAAGGCTCACGCTGATTGTACGCATACCCCATACAACGACAGGTTATTTTGCGCCAGCGACTAAAAAGACCTCATAATTACTGCACTTTACCCGGATGCGACTTATTTTAAGTTTGCCTTATTGGGTATCATCTCCAGACATTTAACGAATAATGAGGTACCCCATGGAACGCGAATTTATGGAATTTGATGTTGTGATCGTTGGCGCCGGACCCGCGGGTCTTGCCGCCGCTTGTCATTTACGTCAACTCTCTGAAGAGATTAGCGTCTGTGTCGTTGAGAAAGGCTCCGAAGTGGGTGCCCATATTTTATCAGGTGCAGTATTTGAGCCACGCGCACTCAATGAACTCTTCCCTGACTGGAAAGAGCGTGGCGCTCCTTTGAATACACCAGTAACACGCGACGAAATTCATTTATTCAAAAACGACAGCGCCAGCCAAATCATCCCCAATATGTTTGTGCCCAAAACCATGCACAACGAAGGTAACTACATTATTAGTCTTGGCAATGTCTGTCGCTGGTTAGCCGAACAGGCCGAAGGATTGGGGGCCGAAATTTACCCTGGCTTTGCGGCAGCAGAAATCCTCTACAGCGAAGACGGTCGTGTCACGGGCATAGCCACCGGCGATATGGGCGTTGGCGCGGACGGCGAACCCACCGATAACTTCGTCCCCGGCATGGAATTACGCGCCAAATACACTTTATTTGCAGAAGGCTGTCGTGGTCACCTTGGCAAGCAGTTGATGGATACCTTTAATCTTCGCGAAGGCAAAGAACCTCAACACTACGGTATTGGTATTAAAGAGTTGTGGGAAATCCCTGCTGAAAAACACGAACAAGGTTTGGTAATGCACACCGCAGGTTGGCCATTGACAGACAGTGGATCCGCTGGTGGTTCCTTCTTGTATCACATCGAAAATAATCAAGTGTCGCTGGGGTTAATCACTGACCTTGGCTACAGCAATCCCCATGTCAGCCCGTTTGAAGAATTTCAGCGCTATAAACAGCACCCTGTAGTTAAAAAATTCCTCGAGGGCGGCAAGCGTCTATCGTATGGTGCGCGCGCCATTGCCAAAGGCGGCATTCAATCCTTACCCAAGATGTCGTTCCCGGGCGGCATGCTGATTGGCTGTGATGCTGGCACATTAAACTTCGCCAAAATTAAAGGCAGCCACACGGCGATGAAATCTGGCATGGTTGCCGCTGAAGTACTGGCGCCCGCGCTAGCCGCGGGGGCAGAAGGCGCAGAACTCCCCTATGACGAGGCATTCAAAGCTTCTTGGGCCTATCAAGAACTGCATGCACAACGCAATTTCGGCCCGGCACAACATAAGTTTGGCAACATTCTTGGTTCAGCTTATGCCTTCATCGATATCAATATCTTTGGTGGTAAATTGCCTTGGACCTTGAGTGATCCGACCCCCGATCACGCAACGCTGAAGCCAGCCAGTGAATGCAAAAAAATCCAGTATCCCAAACCAGATGGCGTGATTAGTTTTGATCGCCTGTCTTCTGTGTTTCTTTCAAACACTAACCACGAAGAAGATCAACCCTGCCATTTACAGTTGAAAGATGCCAGTATCCCCTTGGCACATAACCTACCCATGTTCGACGAGCCGGCACAACGTTATTGCCCTGCGGGGGTGTATGAAATTATCGAAGAAGCCGGCGGTAACAAACGCTTCCAGATCAATGCGCAAAACTGTGTCCACTGCAAAACCTGTGACATTAAAGATCCCAGTCAGAACATTGTGTGGGTGACACCTGAAGGCTCAGGTGGTCCCAACTACCCCAACATGTAAAACGACAAAGCCCCGCGGATGCGGGGCTTTTTTTCGTCTTAACTTCGTCAAACTTATGGCGTTTTACGCACCAAAACGTTGAATAATCTGCTTACCCAACGACATTAAGTGCACTTCGTCTGGGCCATCCGCCATTCGGCACCAACGAGCATAACTGAAGGCTTCAGCCATTGGGAAATCGCCACTAAAGCCCCCCGCACCATGCAATTGCATGCACCGGTCAATGACCTCTTGCATCATGCTAGGAACACGCGCCTTAGTCGCTGAAATTAAATCAATTGACGCCTTAACGCCTTGACTATCCATGGCTTGAGCTGCTCGACACACCATGAGCCGTGCCATTTCTAGATCGGCAAAACTGCGGGCAATGGATTCGCGCACCCCCTGGTTTTTACTCATACTCTGGCCAAAAACTGCCCGCGAATTAACGCGCTGACAGGTTAACTCTAGCGCGCGCTGCGCCGCGCCTATCAAGCGCATGCAGTGATGCATCCGTCCGGGACCCAGTCGACCTTGCGCGATTTCAAAGCCCCGCCCAGCGCCCAAAATCATATGATCATCGGGCACCCATACGTCCTTGAACACCACCTCTGCATGACCAAATGGTGGGTCCACATAGCCGAACGCGCTCATGGGCCTCACCACCTCAATGCCAGGCGTGTTACTTGGCACCAAAATTTGGCTTTGCTGTAGGTGTCTCTGCGGATTGTCGGGATCATTTTTCCCCATGACAATATAAATCTTACAACGTTCGTACATGGCCCCCGAGATAAACCACTTGCGGCCATTTAAGCGCCAGCCATCACCATCACGTTCAATCCGCAGCTGCACATTGGTGGCATCACTACTGGCCACCTGGGGCTCCGTCATGGCGAAGGCGGAACGAATCTCGCCTTCAAGCAAGGGCGTCAACCATTGAGCACGCTGAGCATCGTCCCCAAATTTCATCAACACTTCCATGTTGCCCGTATCAGGCGCATTGCAGTTAAACACTTCCGATGACCACATAACTCGTCCCATGAGTTCGGCCATAGGCGCATAATCGAGGTTTGAAAATCCATCATGATCAATGAACTTGGCCAGCGAAGGCGGGACAAACAAATTCCATAAACCCGCCGCTTTAGCCTTGGCCTTAAGTGTTTGCATGAGTGGCACGGTAGACCAAGGATCCGACGCCTCACTCAATTGTTGATGATAAAGGCTCTCATTGGGGTAAATATGCGCATCAAAAAAAGCCTGTAACCGTTCGAGTGTTTGCTGGGCACGCGGGGAAATTTGGAGGTTGTGCATAAGGATTCCTTATTTTGTTATAAGGACATTGTTATCTTTATCGCCGTGGAATGAACAGCGCAATATGCGCCAAAGCAGATCGATGTGATCCTGGGGATCGACCAGAAAAATGCAGGCAACTACTGAATATCTTCGCCTAAAAAACCACCCGTTTGGCGCGCCCACAGTTGCGCATAAATGCCATTACGTTCGATGAGTTCACGATGTGACCCCATTTCCACCACACGACCTTCATCCATGACCACTAACCTGTCCATGGCCGCAATAGTGGATAAACGGTGGGCTATCGCAATCACCGTTTTACCTTCCATTAAACGATACAAGCTCGATTGTATGGCCGCTTCTACTTCAGAATCCAGTGCAGACGTGGCTTCGTCTAGTACCAGAATAGGGGCATCTTTTAACAAAACCCGCGCGATAGCGATTCGCTGACGCTGACCACCAGAAAGTTTGACACCACGCTCGCCCACTTGGGCATCGTAACCACTGTTACCGTCGGCGTCTCGCAACTGCAAGATAAAATCATGGGCTTCGGCCCGTTTAGCCGCAGCAATCATCTCTTCTTCACTCGCCTCAGGGCGACCATACAGAATGTTCTCACGCACGGTACGGTGCAACAACGAGGTGTCTTGCGTCACCATACCAATATTGGCGCGCAAACTCTCCTGTTGGATGTTGGCAATATCCTGCCCATCGATACGGATACTGCCTTCGATGACATCGTAGAAACGCATTAACAGATTAACTGTCGTCGACTTGCCTGCACCCGAACGGCCGACAAGCGCCACTTTTTCTCCCGGCTTAACATCAAGGCTAAACTGGTTAATCACGCGACGCTCACTGTCGTAGTGAAAGCTCACCTTGTCAAAACAAATCGCCCCTGCCTGCACTGACAAGGGTGGGGCGTTGTCGACATCCGTGACCGCGATGGGGGTGCTCAGGGTATTCATCCCATCCACCACCGTGCCAATGTTTTCAAACAAGGCACTGACTTCCCACATAATCCAATGTGCCATACCGTTGAGTCGCAAGGCCACGGCAATGGCAATGGCAATTTCACCGATACTCACCAGCTCATGCAGCCACAAATAAATGGCGATCGCCCCCGTACTAAAGGTCAGCAAGTGATTGATGACCTGCACGCTGACATTCAACCCGGTGGCTAAGCGCATCTGGCGATAAACAGTATCAATAAATCCATCCATGCTATCGCGCGCATATTCCGCTTCGCGCGACGTATGGGAGAACAACTTGACGGTTTGCACATTCGAATAGGCATCAACCACGCGGCCTGTCATGGTGGCACGCGCATCGGCCTGTTCAATGGACACTTGCTTTAAACGAGGCACAAAAAAGATCTGGATCAAGATGTAAATGAACAACCACGCAAGCATCGGGAGCATCAACATCCAATGCGATGAGGCCACCATAAAAAGCGCACTGAAGAAGTACACCGAGATAAAGACTAAAACATCCAGTAACTTCATCACGCCTTCGCGCACGGCCAGTGCTGTCTGCATCATTTTTGTGGCAACACGGCCCGCAAAGTCTTTGGCGTAAAAATCCAGACTCTGGCGTAACAAATAACGATGGGCCCGCCAGCGGATAGACATGGGGTAGTTGCCAAGTAAACTCTGGTGTGACACCAAACTATGCAGTAAGCCAAGCAATGGCAAAATGAGAACCGGGACCGACGCCATCCACATCAACGTGGGCCACTCAGTCTCTAAAAAAGTGGCGCGATCGCTACTTGCGAGCCAATCGACCAAACGCCCCATAAAACCAAAGAGTGTCACCTCAAAGATGGCCACTAATGCGGTCAAGGTAGATAGGGCTATCAGGGGCTTGCCGAAGCCGGTAGTGTAATAGCGGCAAAACGCCACTAAACCACGCGGTGGCTGATCTAAATGAGAATCAGGAAAGGCCTGCGTCAGGCGCTCGAAAAAACCAAACACAGGGCTAAATCAATTTGGGCTGGCGAGCGAGCAACTGCACGGCACTGCCCACCGAAATACGGCCCGTCTGGACAATTTTGCAACAATAGCCACCGTACCCCATCATGCTGACGAATCCCCCAGAACCCAAAGCCTTCTCCATCCTTTCACAGGGATCGCATAACGCCCCCACTTCCACGATGGCCTCACCCATTTGGACCCGCTGATACCGCAAGGCGTTGAGGTTTAGCCCCGACACCACGATATTGCGTCGCAATTCGCATGGATCGATACTACGCCCAACAGACGCTTCAATTTGCTGGATAAACTCGCGTGAGATGAGGGTCACCTGACGCCCCGAACCCGGTGTTTTGTCCATGCGGTGATCGCCGTGCAAACCACGCCCCGCTTCGGCATCTACACTGTTGACCTCCACCAGTGGCTGTTGGCGTGCAGGGCGCACGCCTATCCATTCCACCTGACCGGTTGGCACCGTGTCGGCGTAGCGTTCAAATAATTTGTAGACGTCCATGCAGCCTCGTTATTCGCTATCGGTTCGGATGTCGAGTTGAATATCGCCATCCCATTCGTAGACAAAGATTTCAATCGGGGAACAACAAACACAGCAATCTTGAATCAATTGCTGGCCAATATCGCAGCTGGTATCGACAGCAATATCATTACTTTGCAAACAATAGGGGCAGGCAAATTGGCAATCGACGATATCCATGCTGCCCGCCTACTACACTTTGAGCGCTTTAAGCTTACTAAGGTCTACCTGCTTGTCGGCGTGGTACGACGAACGCACCAAGGGGCCACTGGCAACACTTAAAAAACCCATCTCTTCGGCGATTTTACCCAACTCGGCAAACTCATCAGGGTGAACGTAGCGATCCATCGGGTAGTGGTGCTTGCTAGGCATTAAATATTGACCCAGCGTCAGCATATCGATGTCATGGGCGCGCATATCCTCAAAGACTTGCAACAACTCATCACGCGTTTCACCCATGCCTAACATCAGACCTGTTTTCGTCAGCACGTCAGGGTTGCGGTCTTTGTATTTTTTTAACAAATCCAATGACCACTGGTAGTCCGACCCTGGGCGCATTTCTTTATATAAGCGTGGCACCGACTCCAGGTTGTGATTAAACACGTCAGGCGCTTCCGCGCTGAGAATGTCTAGCGCAATGTCCATCCGTCCGCGGAAATCGGGTACCAGTACTTCAACCCGAATGCCCGGCGAACGCGCACGCGTTTCACGAATACAGTCAGCAAAATGCTGTGCACCACCATCACGAAGGTCGTCTCGGTCGACTGACGTAATCACAACATACTTCAGACCCATGTCTTGAATCGCTTCCGCCAACTCCACGGGCTCATTGGGATCAAGTGCCAGCGGGCGCCCGTGAGCAACGTCGCAGAAGGGGCAGCGGCGGGTGCAGATTTCACCCATAATCATGAAGGTCGCGGTACCGCCACTGAAGCATTCGCTCAAGTTAGGGCAATTTGCTTCTTCACACACCGAGGCTAACTTGTGTTTGCGCAGGCGCTCTTTCACCTCGGTCACTTTCGCCGAGGGAGACATTTTAATGCGCAACCACTCAGGTTTGCGGGGAATTTCCTCGGTAGGAATAATCTTCACTGGGATGCGCGACACTTTGTCGTGACCGCGTAATTTTTCACCGGGAATAACCTTCTTAGGCGTTTCGTTACTCATCGTCGTTCTCAATAGGGCAATGCCGAGGCTATCGGCACGCTGTCACTAATATTTGTGTTTAACTGCTTAGCAATGGCTGTCGCCAATATCGCCTGAACTTCTTCTATGGCGGGTGTTTTTGCCGCTAAAAGATCACGCATACAGATCACTGGCATTCCCTGATATCCGCAGGGGTTAATACGCAGGAAAGGTTCCATGTCCATATCTACGTTCAAACTCAGGCCATGGTAGGAACAGCCACGCTTAATTCGCAATCCTAACTGTGCAATTTTCGCCTCACCAACATAAACACCGGGGGCATCAGCTCGGGCGCGTGCCACAATGCCATAACGTGCAAGCACATCAATAATGGCATTTTCAATCGCACTGACTAAATCGCGCACCCCATAATCGGCGCGTTTAATATCAAATAAGACGTAGCCCACGACTTGCCCGGGACCATGGTAGGTCACTTGACCTCCACGGTCGGATTGCACCACGGGAATATCACCGGTAAACAATAAATGCTCGGGTTTTCCAGCTTGTCCCTGGGTAAACACGGGAGGGTGTTCTAACAGCCACAATTCATCTACCCCACTTGCATCGCGCGTGGCAGTATAGCGCTGCATCGACTGATACACCTCGTCGTAGGGCAGTTGTCCGAAATGGCGAACGCGCACTACATTACCATGGTCACAATGCCAGATTCTTTCAGCGCATGATGCAGCGCCTCTAGCTGGGGTTGACCCGTGGCGATAATGGTAACGGTCATCGAGACGAAGGTACCTTTGCTACTATCTTTCAGAACAACACTGGTACGATCGTAATCGGGAGAGTGCTCCTCGATTATCTCCAGCACGGTGCCTGTAAAGTGATCGCAACGGCGTCCTAAAATTTTTATCGGGTAGTCACAGGGAAACTCGATCTTAGGTTCACGAATCTCTTCGCTCATTAAATGGCACCAAACAATTGCATGAAAAATAATTTAATCGCATCAAAGACACGCCCCAAAAAGCCCGCTTCTTCAATGCTTTCTAGGGCAACAACCGGCAATTTAACGACATTATCATCACCGAGATTCACCACTAATTCACCGAGTGTCTGGCCTTCGCTGATTGCACCTTTAATCACCTTATCAAGCGTCATATTGGCTTGAAGGTCAGCGCGAGAACCACGCGGAATGGTCACAAACACATCATCAGCAATACCTAAACGCACGCTATTACGCTTAGCGCCCCAAAGACGTGCCTCGGTGAGCTGCTCACCTGCTTTGTATAATTGGGGCGTTTCGTAAAAACGAAAGCCGTAATTCAATAATTTACTCGACTCCACTTGGCGGGCGCGGGGGCTTTCTGTTCCCATCACCACCGAGATCAAACGCATGCCATTTTTCTCAGCAGACGTCACCAAACAATACCCCGAAATAGAGGTATAACCTGTCTTCAAGCCGTCTACCCCTAATTGACCGCCTAACAAGCTGTTGCGATTTGGGGTGCGAATACCATTGAACGTAAAGCTGCGCTCGCCATACAACTTATAGTCTTCTGGAAAATCGTTAATGATGTGTTTGGCTAGAATCGACAAGTCGCGCGCCGTTGTCTGGTGGCCATCCGCGGGAAGACCATGGGAATTCAAAAAATGCGTATTGGTCATTCCCATAACTTGGGCATGTTGGTTCATTACGTCGGCAAAGGCTGCCTCACTGCCAGCCAAATGCTCGGCAATCGCGACGGTGGCATCGTTGCCTGAACTGATGATCACACCACGGTGCAAGTCTTCTACCGACACCTCAGTACCCACTTCAATCCACATCAACGAAGAGCCTTGAAAGACAGGATTTTGCGCCCAGGCATTCTTACTGATTTTAACCTTATCTGTTGGCTTAACATTGCCGCGAGCAATCTCGTAAGACATGATATAGCTGGTCATCATCTTGGTAAGACTGGCGGGAGGAAGCGGTTGATCCGCATTGTTTTCAGCTAGGATTTTGCCACTTTTAGCGTCTATCAAAAAATGTGCTTTGGCGGCAATCTCTGGTGGAGAAGGAATCAACATAGGCGCGTTTTGCGCCAATGTCGCCATACTCATGACACTGGTTAACACAACGCTGATAATAACCGACAAATAACGAATAGACATAACTTAGCAACCCCTCCTTTTGGTGGGCGCAGTGTATCAAATACTCAGTCGGGACGCGATGTCTAGCGAGGCTTTATCAACACCGGTTTTGGAAAGCCCGCTGCTACAAGCTGTTGCATTAACGCTTCGGTAGCAGCAAAGGTTGTGAACGGCCCTAATCGCGCTCGAAAAACGCCACCTTCTTGCTCTATCACTGCCTCAGCAGTAACGATCTCTGTCGCTCTTGCCAATAGCGCTTCCGCCCTGGCGCGGTCGCTAAAAGCACCCAATTGCAGAAAGTAACCACCGCCGCTTGGGATCTCGATCAAGGTGCTAGGGTCGAGGACTTCAACACGCACTCGCGCCGTTCCCTTGTCCATGTAACCTAATTTAGTCGCCGCGGCGAATGACAAGTCAATCAATCGATCATCATGAAAAGGACCACGATCATTGATTCTCACCACCGCACTGCGGCCATTCTCTAAATTGGTCACTCGGGCATAACAAGGAATGGGCAATGTTTTATGAGCTGCGGTCATGGCATACATATCAAACACCTCACCATTGGAGGTGCGACGACCATGAAACTTTGTGCCATACCATGAGGCTATACCCTCCTCCACATAACCCACCGGGGATGGCAGCACGTGATAGGTAAGGCCTAACACCTCATAGGGGGAACGGTTACCGGCGCGACCAATCACCTCAAAACGAGGCACCGCGTCGGGTATGGCATCGGGATCTAAGCGAATGGGCGGCGCACTGTCACGCGGCTCGACCGTGCCGCAACCTACCAACGCCAAGAGCATCACCCAACCCAAATATTTCACTTATTGACCACCTAGCTCACGACTCAACTGATATACCGCCATCGCATAAAGGCTACTGCGGTTATAACGCGTAATGGCGTAAAAATTCTTTAGCCCCAACCAATATTCCTCGCCATTCTTGACGCGCAATTTCACCGCAGTAGCCTGCATATCATCCGACACGGCGGGAGTTTCATGGCCAAAGCCCAGCGCAGCCAACTCGGCCACTGTGCGTTTGGGCGTCAACGAATCGTTGAGAATGCTTTCATCTAAGTCAGCGCTTACTACAGCCGGAACGATGATTGGCTCTCCACGCTTCCAACCATGCTTAGCCAAATAATTGGCCACAGACCCTATGGCATCCACAGGATTATTCAGGATATCGACAATATGGTCTCCATCGAAATCAATCGCGTAATGACGATAGCTACTGGGGATAAACTGGCCATAACCCATGGCACCGGCGTAAGAGCCAGTCAGTTCAGTAATATCAAAATTTTGTTCCTTCGCTAGCAAGAATAATTCTTCTAACTGACCACGGAAAAACGTTGCGCGCGGCTCATAATCAAAGCCCAAGGTGGCTAATGCATCTAGCACGCGGTGCTTCCCGGTAAACGTGCCGTAGCGCGTCTCCACTCCGATAATAGCTGCCACCACGAAGCGAGACACACCAAATTCGCGCTCTGCTCGTTCAAACGTGACCGCGTGTTTTTTTAAAAACGCCTTACCATTGTCGATACGCTTATTATCCATGAAGATACGACGGTATTCGTACCACGCGAGTCGTTTTTCTGCGGGCCGAGAAATAGCATCGATGATTGACTGTTGATACTTGGCTTCGCCCATGGTGGCAGAGACATAATCTCTATCCATGCCATGTTTATTCACCATCTCATCGATAAATGCTTGCACGTCCTCTTGCTCACGGTAGTCCTTTGCATTCACCACACTGGCGAAGCCCATCGCCAATATAACCAACAGGCCTTTTTTCCACATAATGTTTTCCTTAGCGCGCCAATCGACGCTGTTCTGTACTAATGGCCATCAAAATACCAAAACCCATCATCAAGGTCACCAGAGATGTCCCACCCTGACTGACAAGGGGCAAGGGAACACCCACCACCGGCAAAATACCGGAAACCATTCCCATATTCACCACGATATAAACAAAGAACGTCATGCTAATTGCCCCTGCCACTAAGCGAGCAAAGGTCGACTGAGCCGACATACCAATCACCAGCCCTCGTACCAAAATCAGTAGATATAAGATCATCAATCCCACCACGCCGATCAAGCCAAATTCCTCAGCTAAAACGGCAATAATGAAATCGGTGTGACTCTCAGGTAAGAAGTTAAGCGCCGACTGCGAGCCCTGCAAATAGCCTTTGCCTTCGACCCCGCCCGAGCCAATCGCTGTCATAGACTGAATAATATTCCAACCGGCACCAAGCCGGTCGCTCTCGGGATCAAACAACGTCAGCACACGACGCTTTTGATATTCATGCATCACAAAAAACCACATGATCGGCACAGCCACAGCCACTAAACCACCCACAGCGGCAATATAGCGCCAACTCAAGCCTGCAAAAAACAAACAAAACATACCGGCCGCCGCCACGAGAATCGCCGTTCCAAGATCAGGCTGATTAAAGATCAATACCGCCGGTACCATAGCAATCGCCAACGACAAACCCACATCCCTGAACCTAGGAGGAAGCACCCGCTCAGATAAAAACCACGCTGTCGCCAGGGGCATGACAAGCTTCATAATCTCAGAGGGCTGAAACCTAAACCCCCCAATCTGTAACCAACGTTGGGCGCCCTTAGCCCCTGTCCCTGCCACGAGCACAGCCACCAACAAGACCAAACCAAGGACATAAACAAAGGGGGACCAACGACGCATGACATCGACATTCACTTGAGCAACAAAAAACATAGCGACGTAGGCAATCGTAAAAAAAGAGGCTTGCCGCTTTAGGGTAGCCAAAGACTGACCGCTGGCGCTGTAGAGTACAACAAGACCCACCGCGGTCAATATCATCAGCAACAAGAATAACGCGGGATCGATATGTAATCGTTGCCACATGTTGGCGCGCACACTGCTTGAGCCGCTGTTAAACGGCATCTGCCGTACAAACTCACCGTGACTCATTGCCCATATCCTCCAAATTCCGCCTCTGGATCCAGCAGATAGGCATCCATCACTGCCTTAGCCACCTTGAACGCCTCAGCGCTCTTTTCGCCATTTTCTATCACCACGGCCACTGCAATTTGGGGGTCTTGAGCCGGGGCGTAGCCAATAAATAAGGCGTGGTCACGTTGACGCAATGAGAGCGCCTCGGAGTCATATTTTTCACCTTGCGCAATCCCCACGACCTGCGCGGTACCGGTTTTCCCCGCCACATCATACTGCACACCGCGGGCAGCAAATCGGGCGGTACCCTGCTCGCCATGGACAACATCAAACATGGCTTGCTCAATGACCGCCCAATGCTCGGGGTCGACATCCAACGTATTGCGACGCACCGGCATGGGGGCTAATTCGCCTAACTTCTGCATTGTCCGAGGCTGAATCCATTGCCCCTTATTCGCTAGCGCTACCGTCGCCGCCGCCAATTGCATCGGCGTCGCCAACATATAGCCCTGACCGATCCCAATATTCAAGGTTTCACCAGGAAACCAAGGCAACCTATGAACACGTTTTTTCCACTCTTTAGAAGGCATCAAGCCGCCTCGTTCACTGGTCAAGTCCACCCCCGTGGGTACACCAAAACCAAAGCTCGTCATAAACTCGTGGATTTTCTCGATACCGAGCTTATAGGCCAAATCGTAAAAATAAACGTCACAAGACTGAATAATCGAATCGGCGAGATTAATGCGCGCCGCGTGACCTTCACGCTTCCAATCGCGGTAAAAGCGCGTGTCATTGGGCAGTTGATACCAGCCAGGATCCCGCACTGTGGTGCGCGGCGTCACCGTTCCATAGTGTAACCCCGCCATGCCGATCACCGGCTTAATGGTCGACGCGGGCGGATACTGCCCCTGTAAGCTTCGATTGAATAATGGCAGATCAGGTGAATCACGCAATGCAGCGTAGTCTTTACTACTGATTCCGTTCACAAAGAGATTGCCGTCGTAACTCGGAGAACTCACCACGGCCAATAGACCGCCATTTTTCACATTCATGGCGACCACGGAACCACGCCGCCCGGCCAACGCCTCATAGCCGGCGCGTTGCAAATCCACATCGAGGTGTAACACCAAATCTTTGCCGGGAATAGGATCCGTCTGATCAAGCACCCGCAAAATACGACCACGCACATCCGTTTCAACGTTCTGATAGCCGACCTGCCCGTGCAACTGAGATTCATAGTAGCGCTCGACACCCAGCTTGCCGATGCTATACGTGGCCGAATAATTTTCAGGATCAAGGGACTTTTGTTCGCGCTCGTTAATCCGTCCGACATACCCCACGACGTGGCCAAATAATTCGCCGTAGGGATAGTGCCTCACCAGTTGCGCTTGAATTTCCACCCCGGGAAGGGTGTGAATATTCACCGCCACTTTCGCGATCTGGTGCTCATCGAGGTCAAACAATAGCGGCACTTCTTCAAATGGACGCTGCCGCTGTAATCGACGTCTAAAATCGTCCACCTCTTTTTCGTCAATCGACAACAACGCCTGTAAACGCGAAAGCGTCTCCTCCAAGTCGGGTACACGCTCGCGAACAATAACCAATGATTGACTCGATATATTTTCCGCTAACAAACGGCCCTTGCGATCAAAGATAAGGCCGCGCTTAGGCGCTAAGGATTGGACGTGAACTCGGTTGTTGTCGGATTCGGTCTTAAAACGCTGGTACTGAAAAATTTGCAGATAGACGTAGCGCGATAACACCAACATAAAAATGAGTGTAATCACAACAATGGCAAAAACCGCACGGCCTTGATAGAGCTCAGCCTCAGCGCTTGGGTCTTTGATGTAGCGACGCTCTTGCTGCCACACAGTAGTCAGTCCATGGCTAGCGCACTAGGCGCGGTGATAGGGGTGATTGTTATTGATTGACCAGGCGCGATACAACTGCTCAGCAAGAATAACGCGCACCAGCGGGTGTGGAAAGGTCAGTGCGGACAGCGACCAGCGCTGCTCAGCCCGAGCCAAACACTCTGGACTTAAACCGTCCGGCCCACCAATCAACAAGCTGATATTGTGTCCGCTCATTTGCCAGGATTTAAGGGCCACCGCCAAGTCTTCCGTACTCCAGGCTTTGCCCTTCACATCAAGCGCGATCACGCCGTCACCTTTACCAATGGCAGCCAGCATAGCCTCACTTTCGGCTTGAATAGCGCGGGCTACATCTGCCCCTTTGCCGCGTTTACCGAGCGGCAGTTCGATCCATTCAATGCGCAGATCCGCCCCCAACCGCTTGGTGTATTCCTCGCTGCCCGTGTCAACCCATTTGGGCATTTTGGTACCGACGGCAATCACCTTAAGGCGCAAAACTTACTCCGACTTACCGCTTGGGGCTTGGCCCCACAATTTTTCCAGATCGTAAAAAGCGCGTGTCTCAGGCATTTGCACATGAACAATCACGCCACCTAGGTCGACCAAAATCCAGTCGCCCGAGGTTTCACCCTCAACGCCAAGGGGGAGTTCGCCCCGCTTTTTTAATTCCATCACGACATTATCTGCCATGGATTTCACGTGGCGATTTGAAGTGCCACTGGCAATGATCATGTAGTCAGTCATGCCGGTTATGTCGCGCACATCCAGTACGACAATTTCTTTGCCCTTAAGGCTCTCGATCGCGTCGACAGCCGCATCGCGGATTTCTTCAGAAGATAAAAAACTCATTTTTGCAGCCATTAGGCGCACTCACCTGTACAGTTGATGTAATTCAATATACTGCGCCACAGCCTCTGGCACCTCGGTGCCTAGCTCACCCCCATCAGCAAGGGTTCGACGAATCGCTGTCGACGAAATTGTCCAAAGCGGTAATTGTACACTAGTCAATGCGCCTAAGCTGCATTGAATCGCATCATCTACCGATCGATAAGCGTCACGCCAGCGACTCGAGACAATATCAGGGGCTGGCTGGCCGCCGCGATGCACCACGACGATGTTAACCACGGAAAGGAATTCATCCGCCCGGTGCCAGCTCTCAAAATATCGAAAAGCATCCGCCCCCATGACCATAAATATGGCACTCTCTGGGCGCTCTTCCCGCAGGGCATGCATCGTATCAATGGAGTAGGATGGGCCACCGCGACGAAGTTCACGATCATCAGCAATTAACGTCGGATGTGCATGACATACCCGCTCGAGCATGGCAAAACGATGGTCGGCGGGGGTACTGGGTGCGTCGCGGTGCACAGGCTGAAAACAGGGCACCATATGCACAAACGCCAAGTCCAAGTGCTGCGCTAACGACAACGCCGTGTTTACATGACCGCTGTGAACAGGGTCGAAGGTGCCACCAAAAACGCCAATACGCTGCATTATTGCCGAATGTGCCCGTCGCCAAAGACGATGTATTTCTGGGATGTGAGCCCCTCGAGACCGACCGGACCACGGACGTGAATTTTATCGGTTGATATACCAATCTCAGCACCCAAGCCATACTCAAAACCATCGGCGAATCGAGTGGAGGCATTGACCATGACCGAGGCTGAATCCACCTCCCGCAAAAAACGACGCGCCAGAGTCAGATTTTCGGTGATAATGGCATCGGTATGGTGTGAGCCGTAATGGTTGATATGCGCGATTGCCGCATCGATACCGTCAACGACCTTGATCGACAAAATCGGCGCCAAGTATTCGGTAGACCAATCTTCTTCACTGGCAGGCAAGATATCTGCACAAATGGCGCGAGTTTGCTCACAGCCACGCAACTCCACACCGTGCTCAACATAAGACCGCACTAAGTCAGGTAAGGCTTGTTTGGCAATAGGTGCATCGATGAGCAACGTTTCCATGGTGTTGCAGGTGCCGTAACGATGGGTTTTGGCGTTTACGGCAACAGCATGCGCCTTAGCCAAGTCTGCCGTAGCATCAATATACACATGGCAGATACCGTCTAAGTGCTTGATCACATTAACCGTCGCATCGCGGCTAATACGCTCAATAAGCCCCTTGCCACCACGAGGCACCACCACATCCACCGTACCATTCATGGTAATTAATGCACCGACAGCAGCGCGATCGGTGGTTTCAACCACTTGGACGGCTTCGCTGGGCAAACCAGCCTCTGCTAGGCCGGCACGGATAGCGGCAGCAATGGCGCGATTGGAGTGAATCGATTCAGAACCACCACGCAAAATCGTGGCATTTCCCGACTTCAAACAGAGACTGGCAGCATCAATGGTGACATTGGGGCGCGATTCGTAAACGATGCCAATCACGCCGAGCGGCACGCGCATTTTACCCAACTGAATACCCGAGGGACGGTACGCCATATCGGTAATTTCACCGACCGGATCGGGCAGTGTTGCCACCTGTTGTAGGCCTTCGATCATGCCATCAAAGCGGGCGGGCGTCAGCGCCAAGCGATCCAGCATCGCCTCATCAAGACCATGACTGCGACCAGCTTCGAGGTCGAGCGCGTTAGCCGCCATGATGTCTGCGCGCCGCGCCTGCATCTGGTGAGCGATAGCGAGCAGTGCCGCATTTTTCTGTTGAGTCTCGGTTTTAGCTAACACCGAGGCTGCACGCTTGGCCTTTTCGCCAAGTTCACGCATGTAGTGTGCAACATCCATGGGATCGTATGCCTGTCCTGATCTAAAAAAAGGGCATTGTACACCCCCTTGGCGCTCGAGGGGATAGCTAGGTCTCGAGTTGTGACACGATCTCGGCTAATAACGCCAACCGATCCAACGGATTGGTTTGCTCAAGCAGGTCTTGTTTGAGATCGTCTTCGATCGGCAACAGCGCCGATAAATGATTGGCCACACTAAGGGCGCTTCGACTATCGATAGTGAGCATCAAGCGCTGAATGGCCTCATGCTCCTGCAGCGTGTCCAATAACTCCCAGAGGGGGAGATATTCTTCGGGCAACTGACAATCCTCTTCATCAGGTAACAATACCACCTCACCCACATTTAAATTGGACTTGTCACGCTGGTTCTGTAGGACCTGAATTTTTTGCGTACCCTCTACCACAATACCTAAGCGACCGTGTGGCATAGCACTCCAATCAACAATTTTTACTGCACAACCGACCGCTTCAAAACTTGGCAACTCACTAAAACGTGACGCCAACTCGGAACCCGCGACTAAATTCACAATGCCAAACGGCACGCCTTCACGCATACAGTTTTTCACCATATCCATATAGCGTGGTTCAAAAATTTGCAGGGGTATTCTCGCGCCCGGAAACATGACCGTCGACAGGGGAAACAACGGCATGCGGATGGTATCACTCATGATGAGTCCTTATGCATCACGGCCGGGGTGGGTCTCACCCTCTAGCCAAGTTAGGGTCTGCAAGGCCTGTTCACGGTTTTCCCCACACACCTCGACGAGCGCTTTAAAGGCCGCACAGAAATCGGGGCGCTCAGGGGTACCGAACAAGCGGCATAAATTATTGTCATCGAGGTGCAAGCACCTCACGCCGGCCGGCTTGCCGTGCACCATACCGGGAATACCGCCATTAATGGACGGTGCAATACAACATGCACCACAACCGAGGCGACACTCCATGCTTAGCTGTGTCCAGGGCCGAAAGGCTTAATCCATACGATCAACCTTGGCAAAAGGGTCATTGCGCCGAGCAACGCGGCCAACATAGCCACACCGGTTAAGATGCCAAAATAAATGCTGGGTGTGAAATTGGATAACGTCAGTACAGAGAATCCAATCACGATGGTGGCCGAGGTGTAATACATGGCTCGACCGATACTGCCGTGACTCCTAAACATGGTGTCGCGGTAATTACCATCCACGGCAAACTCTGTTTTAAATCGATGGATGTAGTGAATGGTGTCATCCACGCCAATGCCGACACAGATAGCGGCAATGGTAATGGTCATCAAATCGAGCGGCATACCCAGAAGGCCCATAAATCCCAGCACCATACCGGCCGCCAAAATATTGGGGGCGATAGCAATCAGGGATAAACTCAGCGAGCGGAACAACACCAAGAACATGGCCACAATGGCCACAAACACAAAGCCGAGGGTCAAGATCTGCGAACGGAATAAACTCTGAAGCATATTGTTGTAGAGCACTAACATACCGGTAAATTGCAGATCCTCATCGGCAATGCCCATGTCGTTCACTAAGTGGTGGCGAAGGTCATTTAAGAACTGGTTGCGACGCAGGCTGTGGCTTGTTTCCTTAACACGCAGATTAATGCGCGCTTGATGATTTTCAGCATCGAGATACGGCGCTACCAAAAAACTATCAATGTCGCTAGGCAAACTGTTTTGCAGTACCGCCAACTGAATATCATCAACATTTCCGGCCAATCCACGTACTACCTTATAAAAGGTCCCCAGTGATAACACTTTGCCGGTTTCAGGTAAACTTTCTAGGTAGTCGTGTACCGCTTCAATTTTGCTAAGACCATCGACGGTAAACCAAGGGCTTTGCTCAAAACTTTCTTGCTCGCCCCCTTCGCTAAAAGGATCGCTCTCGGCGAACGGGTCACTACTTGCAAACGGGTCATCTGAAAAACTGTCACTGTCGCCTTCCACAGCAAACAAATCTTCCCCCGCCGCATCCAACGGTGTGGTCTTGATCAAAATATCCAATGGGATAGTTCCGCCAAATTCACGATCGATGGTTTCCATGCCTTGGTAGATTTCGGTCGATTCATCAAAGTAATCAATAAAACGGTTTTCCACTTGCAACTTTGAAATACCATAGGCGCTAATGGCGGCTAGCAACAAAGCAATCCAAAGAACACCGTGCTTAAGATGATCGGTCACTCGCGCGAAATAGATGGTAACGCTAGGGGCACCACCGCCCGCATAACCTGCGCCTCCCTTGCCCCAGAGCATCATGCCGGCGGGCAATACCAAAAAGGCCATGATCAACGCCAAACTGATGCCAATGGTCATCATCCAGCCAAAATCGATCACGGGACGGATACCGCTCACTACCAATGAGGCAAACGCCACAATTGTGGTTAACGCCGTGTAAAGACAGGGCTTGGCCATATAGCGAATGGTTTCAAATACCAGCGTCTCGTTATCGTCATCAGGACGCTCAACGAGTAATTCACGATAGCGCACCACTAGGTGAATACAAATCGACAAGGTGACAATCAATAACAGGGCAACGAAGTTCGATGAGATCACCGTCATGCGCCAATCGACCAAAGCCAAATAGCCTAGCATCGTGACAATTGTCACAGCGCACGTCAGCAGTGGCAGGACAACCCAACGCACACTGTGAAAAATAATCGCTAACAACACGACAATAAAAAGGAATAAACCCACGCCAAAAATATTTAAATCACTGCGAATGAAATCAATCATATCCGCCGCAATCATAGGCACACCACCGAGGAAAATTTCTGTTTCGCCACGGTAGGTTTCCAAGATGGCACGTATTTCGGCAATGTACTCATCACGCGTGATATTGGCCTGTGCCACATAGTCTTTGAATGCTTGACTTGCCTTGTCTAAGGCAATCTTTTCATCGTGTGAGAGCGGGCGTTCATTGGCCACTGCACGTAAATCGTCCCGGGCATTCAGTAAGTCATTATAGCGGGGATCATTGAACAAATTGACCTGCAGCATGGTGATGTCACCCTCTGCGTTACTCAACAAATCCTTATAGATGGGACTGGTACGAAGTTCCTGTGCCGCCAGTTGTCTGTCGACAGTAGGATCAGACAGCGTGTGAATATCAGACGATAGATCCGTCAGTGACAAGGGCGGGCTTTGCAACAACGGCACATCCAAAATAGACACCACCGACGTGACTTGGTCAAGAGCTGCCAACTCGTCGCGCAACCGTGCGATGGTGGCTAGATTCTCATCGGCCAATAAATCCCCTACGGGCTTAAAGGTCACCAACAAAAACTCATCTGAGCCGAAGGTTTTGGTGGTTTGGCGGTACACTTCAAGCGCGTTATCGCCTTCTAATACCAGCGAATCTGAGCTGGCGTCGAGTTTGATATTGGGCACCTGAAGCGCAAAAAATACACTCATGGCCAACAGGGCAATCATGAGCCACGCCGCCCCTTTAAGGACGAAACGGCGATATAAATGAGCCAACATTGTCATACATTTCCTTGTGCAGCGAGGGCGTCGAGCAATCGCTGATGAATGGCGTCAAACGCGCCGTTACTCATAATGACTACCTGATCGCCTGCGTGGCGATCTGCAACGATAGCATCGATAATGGATTGAACGTTTGGATAAATGTGCGCGTCATCACCCAGTGCTTGCTGCACATTCCAGGTAACGCCTGGCGCCTGTAGGGCATAGACCTCATCGGCCAGAGCCAAGGCCTCTTGCAAGGTAGCTTGGTGACACCCCATTTTCATGGTGTTTGAGCGGGGCTCTAGCACCGCAATCAAGCGCTCACCCTGTGCGCAAAGCTTCTGTTTTGCCCCATGTAGGGTAGTTGCAATGGCCGTAGGGTGGTGCGCAAAATCATCATACACACTCACTTGTGCGTGGCTACCACGCCATTCCATGCGCCGCTTAACACCCCCAAACTGAGAGAGCGCCGCCGCACTGACCGCGAGTGTTATGCCAACATGCCGCGCGGCAGCGGCGGCGTGCAATGCATTAGTCACATTGTGCTGCCCTGACATGCCCCATACGACGTCAGCGCGTTCATCGCCTAGCACCATGGTAAATCGGCCACCATCAGCGCTGACGTTTTCCGCATGCAGATGGCTAGTCGTCCCAATCGCCTCATATTCAGACCAACAACCTCGACTCATCACGTCAACCAGGTTGGCATCCTCGCCGTTAAAGAGAATGCGCGCACTGGCAGGGAGGGTTTTTATCACATGCTGAAACTGCACTTTAATCGCTTCGAGATCGCGAAAAATATCCGCATGATCGAACTCTAAATTGTTCAAGATGAGGGTGCGAGCATGGTAGTGGAGAAACTTGGAGCGCTTGTCGA
>DATHYR010000398.1:0-8939 GCA_035458985.1 Pseudomonadales bacterium | reverse complement strand
CTGAAGGCTCCCCATGGTATCGTTTTGGTGACCGGGCCCACGGGATCGGGTAAAACTACCACGCTCTATGCCGGTTTAACTCATATCAATCAGAGTTCGCGCAACATCCTCACTATTGAAGATCCAATCGAGTATATGCTGCGCGGCATTGGGCAAACACAGGTCAATACAAAAGTTGACATGACCTTCGCGCGTGGCTTGAGAGCCATTTTACGGCAAGACCCTGATGTCGTGATGGTCGGTGAGATTCGCGATGCTGAAACGGCGCAAATTGCTGTACAAGCCTCGCTGACAGGCCACTTGGTTTTGTCCACGCTGCACACCAATACCGCCATCGGTGCAGTGACACGATTACAAGATATGGGTATAGAACCCTTCTTATTGTCATCAAGTGTGTTGGGTTTATTAGCCCAGCGTCTGGTAAGACTGCTTTGCAAAGAATGCAAAGTGCCTTATCAAGCGTCTGAGGCAGAATTGGTCAAGTTGCAACTGCCCTCAAAGACCACGCTAACACTGCACCGCCCAGGGGAGTGTCGACATTGTAATCACACTGGCTATCGAGGCCGAACGGGTATTTATGAACTGGTCATGGTAGATGAGACCCTGCGCCATTTAATTCACGATCAAGCCAGTGAGCAGACGATGGAGGCGCACGCTCGTCAGCATTCGCCTAGCTTGTATCAAGACGGTTGTCAGCGAGTGATCAAAGGTGACACCAGCTTAGAGGAGCTACTGCGGGTGACCGCAGTGGCATAAGTATGGCGGCATTTAGCTATCAAGCGCTTGAGGCCAACGGTAAACGCGTTAAAGGTGTCCTTGAAGGCGATTCCGAGCGGCAAGTGCGCGGCAAGCTGCGTGAGCGTGGTTTAAAGCCGATTGAGGTTAAAGCTGTTAGCCAGCGCCAAGGCCAGCAAAGAAATTCGCCAGTAGCGGTATCTCGCCTGCGGTTAAGCATGGCGGATTTAACGCTGCTGAGTCGGCAGTTAGCCACGTTGGTACAGTCGAATTTGCCATTGGCCGACGCCTTGCAAGCGGTGGCTCAGCAGAGTCAAAAACCCAAAGTACAATCGATGGTTCTGCAAGTGCGATCGCGAGTGCTAGAGGGCCATACTTTGGCGTATGCATTAGCCGAGTTCCCCAAAGTGTTCGATCATTTGTTCCGTTCTATGGTGGCGGCGGGAGAACACGCAGGTTTTCTTGGTATCGTATTAGAGCGCTTAGCGGATTATATAGAAACGGCGCAGGCGACCCGAAATAAAATCCGTATGGCGATGCTTTATCCCGCCATGTTGGTGGTAGTGGCGACGGCCGTTATTGCCGGACTTATGGCCTATGTGGTGCCTGAGCTCGTGCGTATTTTTACCTCGGCGCAAGCCGAGTTGCCCGCCTTGACGAAAGGGCTTATTGCCACCTCTGAGTACATGTCCCAGCATGGATTGCTGACACTGGTTGTAATCATCGCGTTAGGGTTTGGTTTCAGGCAGCTTATTGCGGCCCCGGTGAGGCGCAAACGCTGGCATCGTATACTGTTGGCAACGCCCGGTATTCGAGGGTTTTTGCGAGGTGCGGAAACGGCTCGCTTTGCATCAACCCTGAGTATTTTGATTGCCAGTGGTGTCCCTCTGCTCGAGGCCCTGCGCATTGCGGCCAATGTCATGGACAATTTGGTCTTGCAAGAGGCCGCGCTAGGCATTGCCGAAGCCGTCAAGGAAGGAACAAGCCTGCATGCCGCCATGCAGCAAAGTAATCAGTTTCCACCCATGATGGTGCATATGATAGCCAGCGGCGAAGCCAGTGGTGAGCTAGAGACCATGTTGCAGCGCAGTGCGGGTAATCAAGAGCGCGAACTAGATATGGCATTGGCAACCTTAATGGGCATTTTAGAGCCCTTAATGGTCATCGTCATGGGCGGCATTGTGTTAACCATTGTTCTTGCCGTACTTATGCCCATTTTTGATATGAATTCACTTGTGAAATAGAGAGATATCCATGCAGTTAGCCAATACCCAAAAACGTCGACAGGCCGGTTTTAGTTTGATTGAGATCTTAGTGGTCATGGTCATTATTGGAATCTTGGTCAGTTTGGTGGCCCCCTCTGTACTTAATCGAGTAGACGATGCACGCTTGCAGAAGGTAGAGGCGGACTTTAAGGCCATCGAGAGCGCCTTAAGTATTTATCACTTGGATAATTTTACCTATCCAAGTACTGACCAAGGATTACAGGCGCTAGTGAATAAACCGGATGGTCAGCCTGAGGCGCGCAATTGGAAAAAGGGGGGGTACTTAAAGGAGATGCCTTTAGACCCCTGGGGACGCGAATATTTATACCTAAGCCCCGGTGAAAACGGCCGCGAATTTGATCTTTATACCTTGGGCGCCGATGGCGTAAGTGGGGGGGAAGATCAAAACGCGGATATGTTTAGTGGCGAAACCCCTAATTCGTAACGACTCACCATGCGTCAGCGAGGTTTCACGCTCATTGAATTATTGGTCACCTTAGTAGTGATTGCGATTGGCGTGAGTTTAGTGGGTCTCAATGTGGCGGGAAGCAATCGCGCGTTGCAGATAGAAAATGCGGTTGAAGGATTTTATCAACGCCTTGCGCTAGCTCAAGAAGAAGCGGTGTTAATGAATCGCCAAATGGGCTTTAGGCTTCGCGAGGAGCCCAGTGGTGCTATTCGGGTTCAGTGGTTGGCACAGAGTTTCGATGATAATGGTCGTT
This sequence comes from Pseudomonadales bacterium, assembly GCA_035458985.1. Taxonomy (GTDB): domain Bacteria; phylum Pseudomonadota; class Gammaproteobacteria; order Pseudomonadales; family JAHEIH01; genus JAHEIH01. The sequence goes on along the minus strand of DATHYR010000398.1, from coordinate 6,217 downwards.
GGTTTTGGGGGGCGGCACCAGGGGATGTCTTTGAGGCAGTCAATGAGCCTCTGTTTGCAGGTGTCGAACTAGACGTTGAAGGTATCGATGCCGATTTGGTTGAAGCACCCGAGCCGCGTAATCCGGAGATTTTTGACGGCAGCAGCCCATCGTTGGCGCGTGGTATTTTGCCGCAGGTGTTTGTCCTGGCTAGCGGCGAAATGACCCCCTTTACTTGGCGGCTAGCGCCGCCGGATAGCATTGATGACGAGGATGCTCACCGTATAGAGGGTAATGTGATTGGGCAACTGCGTTGGTTGAAACCTGGTGATGATGGGTATGGGTGGGATGACTAAGCAGCGTGGCTTCACGCTAGTAGAAGTCATGGTGGCTTTGGCTGTCGTGGCCTTAGCACTGCCCGCCATGTTGGGCGCTATGATTACCACCGCTGATGGTACCTCCCATATGCGCGATAAAGCACTGGCGCAATGGGTCGCCGCCAATCAACTCAGTGAGTTTCGATTGGCAGCTCAACTTAAAGGTGATATGCCACGTGATGGCGCTCGCGGTGAAACCGATATGGCTGGGCGTGCGTGGTATTGGGTGCTAAAGACCGAAAATACCGAGGTCGCCGGATTGGTTCGTTGGCAAATCCGAGTCTCAGACCAGCCGTTGCGTGCCATCGAAGACCCTGCCATGGCTGATTTAAACAGTTTTGTGGCGGTATTGAAGTGAACCAGCGTGGCTTTACGCTGATCGAGGTACTGGTCGCTTTGTTTATCAGCGCCATTGTGGCTGTCATGGCCTATAGTGGCCTGTCGAGCGCGTTGCAACAGCGGGAGGTCATTCAAGCGAATGCTTTACGTACCAAGGACATGTTGCAGTTTTGGACGTTGCTCGAGCGCGATGTTTTACAAATGGTGGCTAAGCCTATTCGTGACGGTTACGAGCAAACACAGCCCGCGTTGCTAGGGGGAGCGGCTAATATCGATTTTTTAGCGTTTACTCGAACCGGTTGGTACAACCCGGCAGGTAATCAGCGAAGTCACATGCAGCGCGTTAATTACACGTTACAAGACGGTAAGATTCAGCGTGCCATGTGGGCCGATGTCGATGCCACCACATTGAGCGAGGCGCAAACGGCGGTGGTCTTAGACGATGTCGATGACGTGTTTGTGCGTTTTTTGCGTGTCGGTCAAGGGGCGCGTGATGATGGACTGGGGGGTGAGTGGGTTGATGAATGGGCCTTACGCGAACCAGAAAAGTGGCTAACGCAATTACCTGTCGCCATTGAAGTGGTGGTGTTGACCAAGGATTGGGGTGAAATTCGTCGTATTTTTGAAGTGGCCGGTATGCCGTCGTTAGAGGCTTCAGGAGATGAATAAACAGTGTGGCGCGGCGCTTGTCATCGCTATGATGGTATTGGCGCTGGCGGCAACGATAGCCGTGGCTGTAAGCAGTGATTATCAGTTGCAGCTGAGACGTGCGCAAAATCATCAAACGTTGGAGCAGGCCAAACACTTGTTGTTAGGCGCAGAACAGCTAGCCATGTTAGCGTTGTTTGCTGATAGTCGCAGTGATAGCCCCATTGACGGTGGGCAAGATATTTGGGCGCAGCCACCGCAGCCCTACCCTGTTGATGGTGGATGGATGCTGGGTTCGGTGGGTGATTTGCAAGGACGCTTCAATCTGAATAGTCTTCTTGTTGGGTTGCGTGATTCACAAACAGAGCCTGTTAGTGTTCCTTACACGCCGGCGCAGCGACATTTTGTTAAGTTATTGTTGAGTTTGCCTGAGCTAAAATTAACACGACCTCAGGCGATTGAAATGACCGAAGCGGTGATTGATTGGTTAGATGCTAACCAGCAGCCGACCGGATTTGGTGGCAAAGAGGATGATTATTATCTAAGTGAGGGGCAACGTTATCGAACCGCCGATCATGCGATGGTGAGCCCTAGTGAACTTCGGGCTGTGGGTGGTTTTACAAACGAGCTTTGGCAATTGCTGCAGCCCCATGTGTCGGCGCTACCTATCAATGACACAGGGTTGAATGTGAACATGCTAACCGCCCCAGTATTAGCGGCCCTCGCCCCAGGTGATGAACCGCTAGCGCTCGACAGCGCGCAGGCCTGGGTTGACGAGCTTCGCATGGCGCCTTTGCAGGATATCCAGTTGTTTGTGACGGATGCCCGTTGGGAAACGCCTTTGCCTGTAGAAGGTTTGCAGCTTACTAGTGACTTCTTCATATTTAGTGGGCAGGTAAAATTGGGTGACAGTGTGCTTGAAATGACAAGCGTATTGCATCGAAATAATCAACAACTCAGCGTCGTGCAACGTGCGTTGGGTGCGTTATAGAAAAGAGGACCTATCTGTGTCGACTCCTTGCACTGTGGTGCTTTCACAATACGCCGACCTCTGCTGGTACGTCGCGAGCGGCACTGGGCATGGTGACTGGCAGGATCTTGCTGAGGCGCTGACTGCCATGGGGGAGCGCAAGATCGACGTCATTTTGCTGCCCGATTGGTACAGTGTACACCAGGTGTCGTTTATCGATGCTGAGCGCAGAATGCTGGCCAAAACAGTACCTTTCAGCTTAGAAGATGAGTTGGCCGACGATATAGACGCTTGCCACTTTGCTTTAGCGGAGCCGTTTGAAGGCAATGTTGAGGTGGCCGTTGTCAAACGTGAGAATGTCGCGGGGATTCTCGGCAAAGCCGCAGAACATGGATTATCCGTCAATTCAATGAAAACCTGCCGTGCTATCAGTGGCAATCTTTGGCTGCAGTTGAGTGAATCCACGGCAGCATTGATTGGTAAAGACCACTCCGTTGTTGTTGAGCAGCGTCAAGTTACAGCCATTAAAAATGCCGCCGACGCCGCTCAAAATCCTGTGATAGCACTCCATCCGGGCATTCATCTTTGGCCGGAATGGACAAATTTTTCTAATGATGCCCTTCTTGCACATGTTGTTGGCGGAATTGACGTGCTGCAAGGGGAGTTTCGTAAGGGGATTGCATGGTCGGGAGTGTGGCGCATGTGGCGGGGGCCAGCCTTGGCAGCCAGTATATTGATGGCCGTGTTAGTCGGTCAGGCGTGGTGGCAGGTTGAGTTGCTTGAAGCGCGAAATCTCGACGTTAGGCAAGCGATTGAAAACACCTATCGAGAAGCTTTTCCGAGCGGTCGAGTGGTGAATCCAAGGCGCCAAATGGAGGCTAAGTTGGCTGACATTCAGGGCATCGGTCAGTCTGCGGGTAGCAATATGTTAGCGCTGTTGTCGACATTGGGTGCCGAGCCACAAGCGTCCTCCTTGCAAGTCAGCGCGATGAATTATGAAGCGCGTGCAGCAGAATTACGTATCGATATTGTGGCCGAAAATTTTCAGCAGGTTGAAAAGTTACGCAGTGCGTTGCGTGCTAGAGGGATCAGCGCTGAACTACAAAACAGCAGCGCCTCGGGTAACAAGGTGCGAGCCAAGTTAGCGCTCAAGGAGATAGGCTAATGAAGGGATGGTTTCATGCGCAGAGTAGCCGCGATCAAGTCGCTATAGTGGCCCTCGCGTTGGCGCTACTGCTTTATATAGTGGTGGGTTTGATTTACCAACCTCTACAAGCGAAGCAGCAGCAATTGGTTCTAGCTAATCAAGCGGCCAGTGAAGATTTGCAGTGGATGCTAGGCGCGGCGGCCAAAATTAAGATGGCGCCTGCCCAAAAGACCAAGAATGCGAGTGGTGGATCGCTGAGTCAAGTGATCGACAGCAGTGTTCGTCGAGCGGGATTGACGATGAAGCGTTTTCAGCCCAGTGGCGACAATCAAGCACAAGTGTGGTTAGAGAATGTTCCCTATACAGCAACAATGACATGGCTCAATGAATTGGAGGTTGAGCGCGGCTATCGCATCGAGAGTGCATCCGTGACGGCAGCTTCACAGTCTGGCACGGTCAATGTGCGAATTCGTGTGGTGGCTGGCGCGTGAGAAAATGGACGGTTGCATTAGGTGTGTTGGTCTTTTTTGCCACCCTTGTTACTCATGCCCCGGCTAGACTTCTTCCTGCTCTGACTAAAGCGGCTGGGGTGGAGTTATCACTGTTAAGTGTGGAAGGCAGTCTATGGCAAGGGCGTCTGCAAGGTATGCAGATATCCATGGAGAAGCGTGACTGGTTTGTGGAGGCCTTTGCCTGGCAGATCCAACCGCTCGCCTTGCTGGGTGGCCATTTATGTATGGATATTACTGAGGGCCGTGGTCACGGGATATCTGCCCGCGGTGAGCTTTGCGTCAACCAAAGCGGGGATATCCAAGCACGTGAGCTCGTAATGACAGCGCAGGTGGGTAAGGTCCTTGCTTTAGCGAGTTTTCCTCTGCCGGTGGACGGTGATGGTAGCTTAAATATTAAGCGGTTGAATTGGCAGGCTTCGCAGGGCTTTGATGCCCTAGAAGGCGCGGTGTTCATTAAAGATTATGCCTATCAAGTGAATGGACAGCGTGAGGTATTAGGCGATTATCAGTTAAACATCGCCGCGCCGGAAGCGTCAATATTGGCGCTGACTTTCATGCCGAGTAACGCCAAGATAGCTCTGCAAGGTGGCTTATCAGTGCAGTTATCCGGCGAATATGAGGCTGATTTACAGTTCATTCCTAGCCCCGAGGCGAGTCAAGCGCTGGTGGAAAGCCTGCGCTTTGTCGCGGTTAAGCAAGAAGATAATAGCTATCGATTTAAGTACAGCGGCCGCTTGTAAGGCTTGCTAGTCAGTCAGCTTTTACTCAAGTAAAATTATACTTTTCATGAACGGGGAAAGCCGTGACTCAGCGCGATGACATCTACGCCAATCCCTTGGGCTCTGTGGCCGATTTTGCTTTTGATACCTCGGTGGTGAGTGTGTTCCCCGATATGATTAATCGCTCAGTGCCGGGATATCAAACTATCGTTGCCATGACCGGCGTGATGGCAGCGCGTTACTACCAAACGGGCACCTTTTGCTACGATCTGGGGAGCTCGCTGGGCGCTTCCACTTTGTCCATGGCGCGCGCATTACCTCCTGAAGCCAATATTATTGCGGTTGATAACTCACCTGCGATGATAGCGCGTTGTAAGGATATTCTTGAGCACAGTGAACACCGTGCAGCGATCGAATTGCGCTTGGCGAATGTGCAAGAGGTCGTCTTTGAAAAGGCGTCCGTAGTGGTGATGAATTTCACCCTGCAGTTCATTCCAAGGGAGCAACGCGGTGCCATTATTCAACGCATTGCCGAGGCGATGCCCACGGGAGGCGTGTTGATATTGTCAGAGAAAATTGCCTTTTCAGATGAGCACTTGCAGCAACTTAATACAGACCTTCACCACAGTTTTAAACGTCAAAATGGCTACAGCGATTTGGAAATCAGCCAGAAACGTAGCGCCTTAGAAAACGTCATGATCCCGGAGACATTAAGTGTGCACCGCGAAAGGATGTTGGGTGCAGGGTTTAGCAGTTGTGACGTTTGGTTTCAGTGCTTTAATTTTGCTTCGATCGTGGCGGTTAAGTAAGTGAGCCATTCTCTATCGCATTATTTTGATTTTGGCCCGTTGCTGGCCTCCATGCAGCGCAATAGTCGGTTAGCTAAATGGGCAGAGCAATTACCCGCGCAATTAGATGAGCATTTCTTTTCCCGCAAACACGGAGATTTTCATCGCTGGCTTAACGCGTTAGATGCGATGCCTGAGTTCGTTCCTAGAGCTATTACCCTGAATGCTTCAGCGATAACTGTCAGCCCGCCTGCCGATTGGTCGAGTGACGAGATAGAAACCATGCGAACGGCTTTGCAGGGCTTGCATCCTTGGCGCAAGGGACCTTTTGAAATTGGCGGCGTTTACATCGATACGGAATGGCGCTCAGACTGGAAATGGGAGCGCGTTGTCCCTGGCATTACGCCGTTAAAGGACCGTCAGGTACTCGATATCGGTTGCGGCAGTGGCTATCACTGTTGGCGCATGGCGGGCGAGGGTGCGTCGCTGGTAGTGGGTATCGAACCATCGCTGTTATTTTTGTGCCAGTTTGCAGCGTTACAGCGTTATATAAAAGCCCCTCACGTGAATATTTTGCCAATGGGGGTGCAGCATATCCCCGCCAACTTGAAAGCCTTTGATACCACGTTTTCTATGGGCGTTTTTTACCATCGAAGTGCGCCGTTCGAGCATTTGGCTCAGTTGAAAGACACCCTGAGAGAAGGGGGGGAGTTGGTGTTAGAGACGCTTGTTATTGAG
>DATHYR010000397.1:0-1185 GCA_035458985.1 Pseudomonadales bacterium | reverse complement strand
GACTGTTGCTGGTTTTGCAGCTGGTACTTCTACCTTTGGGAATTCGCCCTTGTATGGCACAAATTTCGGTATGCCAAAACCAACGATTTCCTTGCCTTCACCGTATGACCTGACCTTGACCATGACCATGCCACCGTTGCGTTGATCGCCTGTCCCAGACGTGTTGCCCTCAATGGTTAAGCAGGTTTTTGTGTCAATAAGTCCAACCACAATGCCAATGTGTGAAATGCGATCTACGCCGTCATGTGGAAAGTCCATGAAAGCCAAATAGCCAAGCTGAGGCATTGTTGACCAGCGTTGCATTTCCTTAAATTTATGTGCGCCAACAGCTGTGCCAACAACGCTGTGTAGTTTGACGCCTGCCTGTGCTGCACACCAATTGACAAATGAACCGCACCACGGCAAACCGTCAGCCTTTGTGAATTTGCCATACTTTGTGAGGTTGTCGCCCTCCTCGACTGTACCAACCTCAGCTGCGGCAACCTCGATCAGTCGCGCGTTTGTGCCGTCTGGGTAATTACTCATTTGCTGGCACTATCTCCGTCAAATGTTCCACCTGTTGCGCCTCGTAAATTTCTTTTGGCATAGCCGTAAATTGACCATCGGCTACTTCAATCTCAACCCACTCAACGCCTGTCATTTGATTTGTGTATGTTTTCATTTTTACAACTCCGCACTAAATCCGAGGTAACCTGCACCAGTACCAGCACTATCTCTGAACCAGCAATAACGATTGGCGGTTGCGCCTGTAGTTGTCCACGCTATGTTTGCGTATGTAGTGCCAGCGGCAGCAAAAGATGGGCTAGTTGCCGTACCACTTGCAGAGGCTGAGTCAATCCAACCAATACCGCTGCTATCAATAGCGGTTGGAATTGTTCGCATTGTTACTGGGAATTGAACAAAAGAATTGACCTGTGTCGTGGTTGCCGTATAACCGCTATTGGCAACATTTCCATAAGCATTACCAGAGTTGAAACGATAGTAATACCGACTCGCGGCGGCTAATTCCCCTTGGATTGTTCCAGCGTAAGTTCGGAAAGGTAGTGCAACGCTGCCCACATCAATTTGGACGCCAGTCAGTTCGTAGTAATCATTTGTACCAGCAGTACCAGTCGGAGTATTAACAAAACCTACCGACATTTCAGTAGCCGTTGTTGGTACCGTCAAAGTTACATTAAAACGCTG
>DATHYR010000396.1:0-2631 GCA_035458985.1 Pseudomonadales bacterium | reverse complement strand
CGGTCGGGCCAACGCATTTTGTTATCCCCTACCGGCGGTTTATTCAAATCGGTGGCGTACCAATAACACGGCAGGCGGCGACGAAAATACCACTGCTCATCAATGCGTTCGTAGTGATCCCAATACAGCATCTGCATAATGACCCACTCCACGCGGCCATCGGCACAAGGGGTCTCGTGTTCGTTTTTTGAATACACCACGCCAATGGCGTGATCTGGGTCTTCAAACTCGATGATGTGATTGCCAATGTGGTGCGAGGTGCCGGTAAATTGCTGTCTCAGGGTGTCGTCCCACCACGTTTTCATGGCAGCACGACCAAAGGTATTCTTGCCGACCTGGATGTCCTCGGGAAATAAGCTCACCATGGCATCGAGGTCACGCATATCGAGCGCCAACGAATATTTGGCCGCTAACTGCCGAATCGCGTCGAGCGATTCTAGGCGATCAATACGTTGCAATATGTCTTGCATGATTACTCCTTATTTGTGCGCAGGGCCGCGGCACGCCCCGCAAAACGCCCACTCATGGTGGCATCACCGACCGATATCCCGGAGGCATAACCGTCGCCGCGACGAGGCACACCGCAAGCTGTTCTGCCGGCGGCATACAGTCCGGGAATGGGTTCGCCAAGGGTGTTCAATACCTCGCCATCTATGGTCGTCTCCAAACCACCCAAGGTAAAATAGGGCATATAGGCGCCATGTCCAGGCGTACAGTCGAGCGCCACCAAGGGACCGTGTAAGGGTTTCAACCAATCGGCGTGCTTATGAAACAAAGGATCTTCGCCACGCGAGGCATACTCACTGTAGTGCTCCAAGGTGTGTCTTAGTACATCGCGCGGGAGCGGCAGTTCATCCAATAGTTCATCTACGGTTTCCCCGGTAGCGACGATGGGTGCCCCCAGGTAAGCCACTTTCTCGTAGTCGGCGTAATCATCCACGGTCAAAATAAATATTACCGGCCCGGGATCTTGCCGCAGGAGATAGCTTCCCACTCTGCCGTGGTAGGCATCTTCATTGATAAATCGCTGACCGTGGCAATTCACCAACACACCATAGGTTAATGTGGCCGGCGGATAAAAGGGTAAACTCACAAACCCCTCATGCATATTGATGGTGGAGGCGCCAATTGCCATCGCCATTTGCATGCCGCCGCCCGTGTCGCCAGGGTTACCAATGGCCATGCTACAGCGCAACAATTCGGGGGCGTATTTCTCGACCATGGCGCGATTCATGGCAAAACCACCCGCGCACAATACCACCCCACGATGTACGCGAATGGCCAGTTCTTGCATGTTTTGACGAATCACCGCACCAACCACCCGCTGTTGGGTGTCGACAATTAATCGCACCGCACGCGTCTCCACATGGACATCAATGGCACGCTGCGCGACCGCCTCGGCCATGATTTTCATAAATAGCGGACCGCCATTATCGCCCCACACGTGAAGATTGTGTCCGCGCGGCGCCGGCGCAATGCTGTTGACATAGGGCCAGGCTTTCTCGCTACCGGTGTACAACAGTCCGTCATCGGTGGTCGCCATCACCGCACGCGCTTTTAACTCGGAATCTTTGAAGGGCACGCCTTGTGCCACCAACCAATCAAAATGTGCCACCGCCTGCTCGCAATAGCGTCGGACCTTGGCCGCATCGGCTTGGGGCCCATTGCTGGCCATGAGGTACTCGTACATAGCCTCGACACTGTCTTCATAGCCACAGGCACGCTGCACGCGGGTGCCGCCGCCCAGATATATCTCGGCAGAACTTAACGCAGTTGATCCCCCCGGCGCAGATGCCGCATCGATAAGCATCACCTTGGCACCACTGTCGCTGGCTTCTAGCGCGGCGCAGGCACCAGCACCACCATAGCCGATCACCAAAACATCGGTAGTGGCATGCCAGGCGTCGACCTGATCTTCAGGCAGTGGGGCGAATTTAGGTAGTGACATGGATTTTTCCTTATTGTTATCCACACATTAAGCGGCAAGCGGTCAATGTGCAGCGTCCATTTGGACGATAATTAAGTCGTGCCGATTAGTCCGAATGGTGGATTTGCATCGCCTTGGCTTTGCATATGGTAGGCACATCAATAACAACAGGAGATGCCCACGATGCAGTGGTATACCGGAAACACATTCTATGACTCGCTACTGATTGCAGGATTCGCCTACGTGGTGCTCATTTTTGTCGGCAGCCTGTTTGGCACAGCCGCTTACGGTGGTCGTTTTGGTGGTGGCAAACGCAGTAAAGGCATTAAACTCCACGCCAAGACCGGCTGGATTATTATGGAACTGCCAGGCATATTGGTTTTTCCCATCGTCTTCTTCATGGGCAGTAATGCCGATCAAACGGTACCGTTATTTTTCCTAGCTATTTGGATGATTCATTACACCAACCGAGCGCTCGTCACCCCCATGCTGATGCGCGTACAACCTGGAACCAGTTCATCCTTCGCGCTCAATGTCGTGATTGCCGGCTGGATCACCCTGTTTCTGCACGGCTACTTTAATGCCGCCTACATTTCAGAGCTGGGCACGCAATACACCCTTGACTGGTTCAGCGATCCTCGCTTCCAAATTGGCTTAGCCATCTATGTCTGCGGCTTTACCTTAAATATTCACTCGGATTACAT
>DATHYR010000395.1:0-1167 GCA_035458985.1 Pseudomonadales bacterium | reverse complement strand
TATCTCCCGCCAAGGCGATTAAACAGCGTAGTCAGCGCGTTTTGTAATTGATTAAAGTACAGACGCAAAATGTTTGTAAACTGATCCTGATACCGGCGCTCGTACTGATCCGTACCCAGTGGCAAGTTGGGTGGTGCGGGGTTGATGATTTGGTTTTTAGTTGCCATCAGCGTCTGCCGTCAGGACGAATGTCAATTCGCGGTGCGCCAAGCTGCCAGACTGTATTGATCTGGTTGGAGCTAATCTTGAAGATCATTTGCCGTCCGCGCATGCGCGTGAAGATCATGCCGGTAAACTCTTCGGTAATCACGTAAGAGCTACTCTTAGCCACGGGCTGGGCGGCAGTGCTTGTCACGCCAGAGCCAGAATTTGCCAAACCATAGAGCGTCATAGTCACAGACGGCGTAGCGCCAGTCGGTGAGTTCTCAGCGTTTTCAAAGGTCAGATCAGGAAGGACACGCCACACAAAACCAAAATTGTGTCCGTCACCAATGTCAAACTCTGAGGATGAAATGTAGGCATCAATAGCGGTAGTTGTTCCTGTTTCATTGTTGTTTAGCCCATTCTCGTGGTACACCAAGTTGTTGCTGTACGTGGCCGCAATAGGATAGTCAAGCAGGCCAGAATCTAACCATGCTGTTCGTGCCATCGTGCCGTAGTACCAGATTTTTTCTAGGTAGTTGTAAATGACGTAACGGTCAATGGTGAATGAATTGGCAGAGCAGTAGAACCACCAGACTTCATTAAAGCCTTCGTTTGTACCGGCAACAACTTGTGCAGCTTGGGCTTGGTTAAAGTCTTGGAATACATGGCGACGCAAGTCGCAGTTAAGCGTTTGCACACGGCCATCGTAGGAGTAGAACTTGTCCACGCCCATCCAGTACACAATACCAGACGCAATCACAGCAGCGTTGGGGCCTTCGATTGAGATGTTGTCGCCAAGCAACTGAGGTGCCCACACGTAAGGGGGCCCAAGGTATTGCAGAGAATACACAGCCGAGTCGGTAAACACCAACACCTCTTGACGAGTCTGAACTGTAGCTACAATTTCTGAGCCGTGCGACACCCGCACAAAACCTGCTTGGTTTGTAGCATCTGGCGTCCAGTTGTAAGGATCATCCTGCGCTGACCAGCGAATCAGCATGGGGTCAAGTGTGGCGCTGCCGT
>DATHYR010000394.1:0-1341 GCA_035458985.1 Pseudomonadales bacterium | reverse complement strand
GGAACAGGAACGGCAATTGTAGACGGAACTGTCACTTGGAAATATATTTACCCGCACGTTGGTGAATATGTAGCATGGGCAACAGGCCAAGCAATTACGGCAGGCCAGCGCAGAACGTCCAGCGGTAACATTTATCAAGCAAGCACAAGCGGAACAACCGGAGCAACAGCGCCAACCGGAACTTCAGATGTTATAAACGATGGCGGGGTCACTTGGTACTTCATGAATCCAGTAGGCGTGTTTACAACAGGCACCGACTGGTATGTGAACGATTTGCAGCAAGATAGATATTCAATTCGCCCAGCAGACTCTCATGATGCCTATGCCTCATCGTTTTTGCGCCTAGTGGCTCAATGGTTGAAAATCAAAAACGATTATTCATGGTTGAGTGCTACAAACGTCCACAACCAAACGAATTTAACAACGCTTAAAAACGTCGCGTTCTCAAACCTTGCGAGATGCCAAAAATCATATACAACCTGGGCGACATCAACGGCATATACGCGTGGCTTGTATCGTGAGGCCAACGGCTCAGTGTACCTGTGCACAACTTCAGGCACATCGGCTTCTAGCGGCTCAGGACCGAGCGGAACCGACCCAACAGTGTTTATTGTCGATGGCACAGCGCAATGGCTTTATCAGTATCCACTTGCCCAAGGTTTGATTACGACATTCCAGAACGAATTGCACTCAAACGCACTAGAAAAATGGGCGGTCTGCTATTTGCAAGATAACTGCGAGAACTATTCTGGGTTAAAAGCGTTTTCAGACATGCTGGCGGTAATTGGAGATGCTGACACAACATACTACGGAAATATAGCGGCAGGCGTTGCAACCGGCGTTAAAGCACTCTACAAGGCATCAACAAAAGAGTGGCGTTTTGCCGACAACGCTTTGACAGTAAACCAAGCGTTTTACCCTGACATGATGGCGGCAATTTTTCCTGAGCTACATCAGGTTCCGGTGGGCGCCTCGCCTGAAATTATTGCAGACCTGTACGGCCATGGATATGAATTCGTGAATCGAGTGTTTCCGACTTGGTGGTACAGAAATCCTGATACGTTGGCATCGCTCGTCATCGCTTATGTCGCTGTTCGTTATCGTCAGGAGCCTAAAAAGGGGGCAATGGCGCTTGAACACGCAATGTCGCATCATTTGCGCCAAGGCTTACCGCAACTCGGAACTTTTATGTTTTCCGACTTGTGCTATGCGTTTGCAATGCGTTCCATGATTGTGAACCCACTTGCAACTCAGGGCACACTATCTTTATGGCAAGGTCAGGCGCGTGGAAATCTGGAGTTCTCTGATGATGGTGTATACGATGTTGGAACTGCAAACAAC
>DATHYR010000393.1:0-1007 GCA_035458985.1 Pseudomonadales bacterium | reverse complement strand
CCCCACCCGAGCGTATGAAAGTTTTAGCCGATTTTCTTCTGAAGCCGTGAAGAGCGACGGTTGGCATAAAGCTGCCAGCCCTGAGTTAATTGCGCATACGGAGCATATGCTATCGGGCGTCTTGGGCGCATCGAGTGCTTCGCTGGTAATGGATTCTGTCCTGCAAGGGCGCGATCTGGCATTAGATGAAGTCTTTAGTTTAGTCGACGAAGCATCCTCAAAAATTATCCTCAGCCAAGATATGTTGCGCGGAGCCATTGAACATGCCTACGAAGGTATGAGCGTGGTGGATCGAGAGTTAAATCTAGTGGCGTGGAACTTTAAGTATGTCGATTTATATCAATACCCAGAAGGTTTTTTACAATCCGGCATGCCCATTGCTGATGTCATCAGATTTAATGCCGAGCGGGGTTATTGTGGTGAGGGAGATATAGAAGAACAGGTGGCGCGACGTGTGCAACATATGCGGGATGGGACTGCCCATACTTCCGAGCGTTATCGAAAAGACGGCAAGGTGATCAAAATTCAAGGAAATCCGATGCCAGATGGTGGCTTTGTTATGACCTTTACGGACATTACTCAGTATCGCGAGCAAGAGAAGGCCCTAATCGAAGCCAATGAAACCTTAGAAAGCCGGGTGAATGAACGGACGTTTGAGCTGGCCATGCTCAACAGTAAGCTATTAGAGGCTAAGGCGCAGGAAGAAATGGCGAACGCTTCCAAGAGCCGTTTTTTAGCGGCCGTGGGCCATGATTTAATGCAGCCACTTAATGCGGCTCGGCTATTTACTGCGTCGTTATCGCAATACCCCCATTTAGATCAAGAAGCCAGAATGACCTTATCGCATGTGAATAGCTCATTGAAAATTGCTGGCGAGCTATTGACCGATTTGTTAGACATTTCAAAACTAGACTCTGGCATGGTACAGGTCAATCGCCGCGATTTTGCCATTTCTGAGTTGCTTAATGGCCTAGCGGTAGAGTTTGATGCCATGGCCAAAGACACTC
>DATHYR010000392.1:0-1374 GCA_035458985.1 Pseudomonadales bacterium | reverse complement strand
TGATGCCAATGCAATCCAAAACACAATTGTGGATGCAAAAGGCGATCTAATCGCAGCAAGCGCAGCCGACACACCTGCACGCCTAGCAGTGGGAAGCAATTATGGATTTTTACAAGCAGACTCTGCGCAATCAACTGGACTCGCGTGGAATTCTAATGCTTGGACAAGTTATGCCGTCACAGTAACAGCAAGCAGCGGAACGTTCACGACGGTAGCTGGTTATGGTTCATATATAAGAATCGGCAAATTGTGTGTTTTGCGTTTCAGTGTGAATATTACTACAAATGGAACAGCTGGAACAAACATCAAATTGAATCTTCCATTTTCTGCAATCGCTGGTTCGGTAGGTGTAACTCGCGAAATTGCTGCGACAGGTTTATTAGGTCAATGTGAAGTAAGTGGTTCAGATTTATATTTACAAACATTGACAAATGGATATCCTGGTGCGAGTGGTCGTTTCTTTATTGGTATCGTGAATTATGAGGTGGACTAATGACTAAATTCGTGAGCAATTTACACAATGATGATCAGGTATCAGATGAGATTTATTTAGCTCGTATGCGTTACTGGCGCGATACAGAGTTAGCGCGCACCGATTGGACTCAAGTAGCAGATGCTCCCGTAGATAAAACGGCGTGGGCTATTTATCGCCAAGCATTGCGCGACTTGCCAGCAAGCAACGCAGACCCACGAAAGATTGAGTTACCTAATGCACCTGCATAAAGTGGAACATTTGACGGAGATAGTGCCAGCAAATGAGTAACTACCCAGACGGCACAAATGCACGACTGATCGAGGTTGCAGCAGCTGAGGTTGGTACAGTCGAGGAAGGCGACAACCTCACAAAGTATGGCAAATTTACAAAGGCAGACGGTTTGCCGTGGTGCGGTTCATTTGTCAATTGGTGTGCTGCACAAGCTGGTGTCAAAATACACAGCGTTGTTGGCACAGCTGTTGGGGCACATAAATTTAAGGAAATGCAACGCTGGTCAGGTATGCCGCAGCTTGGCTATTTGGCGTTCATGGACTTTCCACACGACGGCGTAGATCGCATTTCACACATTGGCATTGTGGTTGGACTTATTGACACAAAGACTTGCTTAACCATTGAGGGCAACACGTCTGGGACAGGCGATCAACGCAATGGCGGCATGGTCATGGTCAAGGTCAGGTCATACGGTGAAGGCAAGGAGATCGTCGGTTTTGGCATACCAAAGTTTGTGCCATACAAGGGCGAATTCCCAAAGGTAGAAGTACCAGCTGCAAAACCAGCAACAGTCAAAAAGGAGAGCAAAAAATGGAACAAGCAAAAGCCGTAGCAGCCTCATGGGCGCGCTCATTTCTGGCAGCTGCACTTGCCTTATACATGGCAGG
>DATHYR010000391.1:0-1280 GCA_035458985.1 Pseudomonadales bacterium | reverse complement strand
AGCTGCAGATCTTACCTACAACCTCGCGAAAAAAGCCTATCAACTACCCAGCTAACGGCGTGTTGAATCACGCTCAACCAAGCGCGGAATAAAAGCACTCTCAACCACGCATCGGTCGTTGTTGAGTAGTGCTAGCATCTTGTGTGCTGCAGCCACCGCCATGGCATTATCGTCTCTGCGCAAGGTGGTGAGGGAGGGTTTAAATCGCGATGACATTGGCTCATCATCGTAGCCAATCACAAGCAAGTCTTCTGGTACGCGAATCCCCAAATCTTCAGCCACATGAATAGAGGCAATGGCCATTTGGTCATTCGAGGCGAAAATCGCATCGGGTCGAGGCTTTCTTTGGAGCAACGATCTAGCCGCCACTACACCCGAATCGTAACTGTAATCACCTTCAGCTATATGTTGAGGTAATAGCCCTAGCTCCCTTTCCTGCATCGCCAGTTTCAACCCTTCAAACCGCTCGATGGTCGACAACCTATTTTTGGCGCCCTTAATCACCGCCACGTGTTTGGCACCCCGAGCAGCAAATAGATCAGCGACTTGCGACATTGCTCGCCGATCAAGAGAAACAACTTCATTTAATTCGCGTGCTAACGACTTCGCCGCCATGCACACAAAGGGAATCGATTTTTCAGTCAGGACATCTAGCAAATGCTCTTGCATGGAAATGGGCGGCATAATGATCACCCCATCCAAATTAGATCGACTGATAAATTTGAGCACGTGGTCGGTAATCCTAGGCGCATCGTGCGACATAGGATGCACCACCAATTCATATCCAAGTGGCGAAAGCGCAGATATCAAGCCTTTTTGGACCTCATGAATCACCACCGCGTTGGGCTCATCATACAGAAGACCAATGAGATATGAACGACTTGAGGCAAGCCCTCTAGCTTGTTTACTGGGGGAATAATCATACTTGGCAAATAACGCAAGAATTTTTTCTCGGGTCTCGCTGTTTACACTGCTGGAATTATTCAACACGCGAGACACAGTCCGCTTAGAGACTCCCGCTAAAGCGGCTATGTCATTGATGGTAATCGCAGATTTGTCTTTTTGCTTTTGCATTAGTCGTCCAACAGTGATGGCATCTCAGAGGCCTCAATAATAGCACCGCGGTGCTGAATAACGGTACCCGCGAGTTGATGCCCGGCTTTACATGCCTCGATTAAACCCCCGCCAAGCAAGTATTTAGCTAAAAATGCGCCATTAAATGAGTCACCAGCACCTGTTGAGTCAACCACTCGGGAAACTTTTTCAGTCGCAACAAGATG
>DATHYR010000390.1:0-1483 GCA_035458985.1 Pseudomonadales bacterium | reverse complement strand
TCACCCATCTTGACACCCGCCCAGAAACGATTGACCGCGTTGTTGGCTGAATAGCTTGCCAAGGTGGTCACAGACTGTTCAAGCGATAAGCCTAGCCCACCAATCTGAGCGACAGCCGCGTCGATGGCGTCTATTAATCCTTTGGCACCCAGCTGCCGGTTGGCTTGATCTGGTACAGAACTGACCACAAGCTCGTAAAAGGCTTTGGCTTGACCTGTCAGGTTATTGACAGGCACGGGTGGCGTGGGTGTCGGTGGTGTGGTGTCGTCAAGGTATTTGACTGTATTAGTCTCAATGCCGACAATATACACCCGTCCACGATCACTAAAGACGATGACTCGCTCTTGAGACGGTGGTATAGAATAGGCAGGAATGCCCGGCGTTTGGCTCAGGAGCAGCGTTGCGAGTAGGTTAAGAATCACAGTCAAGCCGCCCTTCGATGATGAAATGACAGATCAGCAACGCCAGCAGAATGCCGCCAATCATGGATGCAAATTCGACCGCCTGCAATGATCACCTGACCTTTCCGGGACTGAGAAATACGGTGCCGTCCGTGGCGTCCTAAGGTGTACTAGCGAATATCAATCGTGTCATCAGGCGACTTCTGTGTCGATTTCGCCAAAGCCTCCGAAGTCGATTTCGAACGGCTTAATGTCCGCTCGCGGGTCGATCTGCGGATAGCTGCGATTGCATATAACACCGCTGCTATCCCGTACATCAATTCCGGAATCGACGGGTCGATTGCCGCCCGTTGTGCCACTTGGTCGGTTGCAACCGCCAGAGGTGCGATCATCCAACCCATGTTTGGATTCAAGATTGTTTCCTCCGGTAATTGCATTTCGTTTTGTCCTGTACGGCCTGCCTAGCGTGTTTCTCGCACGTGGGTGCGGTGTTTTGCGTTTGGTCACTGAGGGGTTGACTCGATAGCCTGGTTGATTCGCTTGCCACGTGCCGCCAATGCCAAAGAAACCGTTGTATCATTCACCGCAACCGCTTCACCGCGGGCCATCCGTTCGAGCATTTCACGGATGATCTCAACGATGAAAGGCGTGAATATCTTGATCAAAAAGGCGGGTATCATTGGTCGTCAACTTCTTCTTCTTCAACTTCCAGATCAATCGGCACGCCTGAAGCAAACAGCGTCTTGGCTGTTTTCATGCCCCGCAAGTAACCGGCAATCGAACTTGCAAGCCAAACGATCAACGCAGCCTGCGGGCCGGTGTAGATCAGGTTGACAGAATCAAGCAACGCTAAACCGATTGCAATGGCCAAAGCGACAAACGACTGGGCACCAAGGCCGCGTAAGAGTGCCGATTGCAATTCGCTAAAGTTAAGGTAACCTTGAATTGCCAGACTGCTGTTAAGTTCCTCGTCACTCACTTTGCCACCTTCTTTCGTCGAAAATCCCACGGTGCGATTTGATTTGGATCAGCCCACAAGCCACGCTTTTCGGCCTGTGCTTTCGATTGTGCATTCTGTAATG
>DATHYR010000389.1:0-1410 GCA_035458985.1 Pseudomonadales bacterium | reverse complement strand
AGTGGGTCGGCCATGAGGTCGATGAAAAGACTATGCGCGCCCTTACGCCTGAGATTGTTGGCCCTATGTACAAGGCCAAATATTGGGACAAGATTAAGGGCGACGACCTGCCTGCTGGTGTGGACTACGTGGTCTTTGACGCTGCCGTGAACTCTGGCCCAGGCCGAGCCGCCAAATGGCTTCAGTCGTGCGTGGGTGTGGACCCTGATGGCGGCATTGGCCCCAAGACCTTGGCGGCTGTCAATGCGTTTGAAGGCGACCTGGTTGATGACTATGGCAAGCGCAGGCTGTCATTTCTAATGGATTTGCCACACTGGCCAACTTTTGGCAAGGGATGGGGCCTCCGAGTGGCAGAAGTTAGCCAGGCAGGTTCTGACATGGCATAAGCTGGAATAATTGCAGCATGACAAACAGCAAGCAGCAACTGGAAGCCCCATCAATCCCGAGCCTTGGGTTTGCTCCGGAATTGTATGAGCGCCGACACTTTATTGAAAACTACGGAACCATCAATCTGTATTTCAGAAAAGTCACCAGCGTGCTGAGTGCTTTGTTTGGGCCAAGAGGTGGAAAGTTTTTGAACATCCCACACGGGGCTTTTCACAGCAACATTGATCAAGTTGCAGCCAACACCACCACGGCTTACCCGGTTTATTTTGGCGAAACAGACTTTTCCAATGGCGTGACAGTTGTTAGCAA
Source organism: Pseudomonadales bacterium (assembly GCA_035458985.1). Classification (GTDB taxonomy): domain Bacteria; phylum Pseudomonadota; class Gammaproteobacteria; order Pseudomonadales; family JAHEIH01; genus JAHEIH01. The sequence goes on along the minus strand of DATHYR010000389.1, from coordinate 714 downwards.
TTCACAGATCACGGTGGCTGTTTCTGGAATTTGGAATCTGCAATTTTCTTTGCAAATTAAAAACGTCAGCAATGATGGCCAAGATTTTGATGTGTGGCTGCGTAAAAACGGCACAAACATTGCAGACTCCAACAGCAGGTTTCATGCTCCGGCCAGAAAATCGTCTGGTGATCCAAGCCACCTGATCGCTGCCTTAAACTTTTTTGTCAGCTTGTCTGCTGGTGATTACGTTGAGGTTGTTGGCTGCGTGACCAGCACCGATGTGAGCCTTGAGGCATTCACTGCTGGCACAAGCCCAACACGCCCAGCAGTGCCATCAGCAATCGCAACGATGACGTTTGTCTCCAACCTACCAACGGTGTGAACCATGTACATTCCATTGAAACTTCCACCAGGCATTTACCGTAACGGAACAGAGTACCAATCCAGTGGCCGCTGGTATGACGCCAACCTGGTGCGCTGGTATGAAAACACATTGCGCCCCATTGGTGGATGGCGCAAGCGTGCCACGGCGCAAATGTCTGGGTCATGCCGAGGTTTGATTACTTGGCGCGACAACAGTGCAAACCGATGGATTGCTGCCGGGACTCACACTCATTTGTATGTGATGAATGAATCCGGAACGCTTAAAGACATCACGCCATCGGGATTCACTTCTGGTTATGCAAACTCTACAGTTTTGACAGGTTACGGCTATGGCTCATATGGCTCATA
>DATHYR010000388.1:0-6112 GCA_035458985.1 Pseudomonadales bacterium | reverse complement strand
TCTAAAAGGTATTGACCATAACCGCCTAGGAAAAATGCACTGAAGCGAGAGCGCATGAGCTGTTCAGGTGTTTTAGCGTGTTGGGCACCAGAAAGAAACCGGTCGCAGCATTTGGCGAAAGGTTTGTTGCTGCCGCAGGGGCACAAGTTTTTCAAATTCATACTATTTATTTACAACAATGTCGCCGTCTCATCGAGACGCCTCCACCTGCCCACATCCTCTAAAATCCGGCTTCGCGATAGAACAATGCCAGCGCGGCGGTTACATACTGGCTTAAGTAGGCTTCCCGTTCCCCACGAAGCACAACCTGGCCTCTAAGGCTCTGCGGTAACTCGACCTGATAATCATCCACCACCGCCAACTTGACACGATAAATCGATTTATCAGGCACTAAGGTATTATTCTCGCCTTGTCGGACGGGAATAGCGCCACCTGCCACAGAAGCCAACATAGCATCAGAGAGCGACGCGACCGCATCACGGTCTATGCTCACCACCTCTACATCCAACACAGCGCGCCCTGGCACGTCACTGTAAAAGCGCCCTCGATCGCCTTCCGTTATGCGAGCTAGCTGTTTTTCGTCAAGATACACGGTGACCGCCCAAGCACTTGCATCGACGACCTCGGCAAGACGATCTTTTTCGCTAAACCATAGCCCGACATGAATATCTGGATCTGATAAAAATATCCGGCCGTTAATTGGTGCCTGAGGCGACAGCTGATTAGCTTCGCGTTGCAGTGCTTCACCTTCTACGTGCATTTGTTGGCGATTCGCTGCCGACATCAACTGTTGCTGCCGGGCCTCATTACTCAGACTTCCGCTCTGCCACTGCCATTGTGCCAAGGCTTGTCGCACTTGATTTTCAGCCAATTTGAAACCCATTTCGGGGGCATGAAGTTCAAACAGTGAACCTCCAATTTCAACGTTATCACCTTCCGACACGAGCGAACGGATCAGCTTGGCATTCTGCGGCACCACAATTGGGTAGGCATTAGCCGCATGCAAAATACCTTGCGCAGGCACGCGGCTATCCCAAGGCACAAACAGCAGGAATAACATGGCGAGAATAACCCCGACTCGCCATGTCAAACCTTTTGCGATCAGTGCGCGTGGCAAATAGCTTCCCCATGTTCTCACTTCACGCCAAAATGGCATCCACAAAAACCATACCAGTTCTATGGCACCAAGCACTGGCCCTAAGGGTTTTGGGAACGCAAAATACACGAGCGCCGCGATTCCCAAAAATACGATCGCTCGATAAGCCCACGTCACAAAGGCAAAGGCAATAAGAAAGCGTTTTAACCTGTTTGGATAGGCCTCGGGCTGGGGCTCTCCCAAACCAAACAACCACTCGCGTAACTTCCATTTACCCATCGCAAATGCGCGATTGTGAAGATTAGGAAGGTCTAGCCAATCCATCAGCAAGAAGTAACCATCAAAACGCAAAAAAGGTGACGCATTGATGATAACGGTAGAAATCCATGTCGTGGTGGCAAGCATGAAGGCCATGTTGCGCAGTACGCCGTCAGGCAGCAAGCACCAAAGCGCCGAGGCCCAAACAGCGATCATCAATTCCGTAATAATGCCGGCACTCCCCACCGCCAAGCGTTGGCGCCGCTGCTTTAATTTCCACACGTCGTTGACGTCGGTATAGGCCATTGGGAACAGCACGAGAAAAGCCACTCCCATTACGGGCACATTGCAACCATAGCGTTTAGCGGTATATGCGTGCCCCAGTTCATGCAGAAATTTAGCGAAAATCAGCGCCACAAAATAGCCCGCTAATCCTTGCCAACTAAAGGTGTCTACCAACGTCGCCAGAAAACCATCCCACTGCCGAGAGATTTCCCATAAACTGAAGAGCAATACGACACCGCTTACCATAAAAAAGCGTCGGCTGAAGAAAAAGGCAACACTAGGATAGGTACTATTTAACCATCGGTCGGGACGCCACAAGGGGAGTCGGAAAAACAAATAGCTATGTAGTAGCCACGTCCAAAGGCTTTTATCACGTGACTTGAGTGACTGGCGCATGAACTTGGTGCCTTCAGCGGTATTCATCTGTGCCAATTCATTTTGCACCACAAAATTCACTACCGCTTCAACATCGCTACTTTCGATATCCACCGTGGTTTCGCTATTGACTGACGCCACAATGGCCTCAGCTTCACCCAACGGCCAACGGGATAGGATCTCAAAACTCAACCAGTCGAGACGAAAGAAAAGATTACGCACAGGGTCACGTAAAGACCAATTGGGCGCGCCATCCCGCCCAGCGGGGGCAGCGTAGAGTTGCAGTTCTTGGCGAAGCTCAGGCAGTGCCATACTACCAACCCAGCCATGTTCTCAACGCTGCCCAGGGACGACGTATCATCCAATAGCCCAAGGCCACCGTATCTCCATTCAATTTTGCTGTGCCGCGCAGGCCAATGCGTGCAATCTCTGGTATTTCTTGCAAGGTAGCCCGCACACGATAAGCAAAGGTACCGTCGGGCCTTGGAACCGCTTCATGCGCGACATATCGCACTGTGGCATTGATTGATGTCAAAGGATCTGCGTTAAGGTAAAGTTTAACGTCCGCGCCTTGTGGTAAGGCAATGGCGTCTGCTGGTGACAACCAGGCCTCGATTTCCATTTGTTCGGGATCTGCGATCGCCATCACTCGCTCCCCAGTCATCACCGGACGACCTATCCATTCAAGAGGATCACCCAACAGTACCACACCAGCCCGCTCCGCTTTTACCTGACTTCGCGCCAACATCTCCTCTAAGTAGGCAATTTCTTTTTGCTTTACATCCATCTGACCACGCAGCAGCATCAACTTGCCACGCATATCGGTCTCGAGGAGCGACATTTGTGAAATCTGCCGATATTCGGTTTGTAATGACTGCAATTCCTGTTGGGTTATGACGAACTTGTTATTCAAGGCGATATCGTCAAAGGTAAACAACACCTCCCCTCCCAATACGTTCGCATTGGGCTCAATATCGATACTTTTAATAATGCCATCAAGCGGCGCGCGCACAATGGTGGGATGAAGTGGCACGATGCTAGCCGGAGCCAACACACTTAAATGCACAGGCCAAAACAACAACGCTAACACCATGACCGCAACGGCTAACGTTTTACGGTTGGTAAGAAACTCTCGACGCCATGAGGCAGAAAGCACCTTACCAAATCGCTGTTCCAGCGCATAACCCACCCGCTGCCACGACAAACGTCTATCTTTGGCGCTATAAGCCAATGGCCAAGCATCTGTCCATTGCTTTAAAAGCAACTGCTCTTGTTCTTGCCATGCTCCATCACGGCTGAGCAATAAAAATCCACCGCTAAAACATCCCTCAATGACCGGCATAGGAACGAGTAAGGTATCACTAGCCAACCACTGGGCGTATTCATTGGCGATGTCATCGGGTAGGTCGGCTCGTGTTAGTACCCGAGAACCACTGTCAAAACCCAGGCCTTGTAAATGGCTAAAAAGACGATTCAACCACAACACAAAGGGCGCATTTTTCTCAATACTGACCACGCCTGAGAGTGCGGACACACCTTCATTTTCAAGCCACAACATCGCCAGACGATAAGGCAACATTTGGCGCGTTTCATTCACTAACATGAAGCGCAATTCGGCTAGGTCCTCGGCTTGGCTAGCACGATTAATCAGACCGAGGACGGTAGCCAAGACATTGTGCACAGGTTGGCTCATGCCTTACTCCGGCTTGTTAAAGGTGAGAGTACCGCTCATACCGGGTATCAATTCCGCAAACTGACCGTCGACTTCACCGATCACTTTGATGGATTGACTGACAGGATCGGCAGCAGGTGAAATGCGTACCACAGTAGCAGGATACGTCTTAAGGGTGTCGTCAACAGCAATACTGAACGCGCTTTTCGTGGTTAGCCATGTCAACCAACGGGTCGGAATAATAAATTCTAGTTGCAAGCGTCGTGGGTTAATAAAACTCAGTAGCGGCTGCCCTTCCTGCACGTATTGCAGTTCTTTAATGGCCACTTCGCCGACCACACCATCAAACGGCGCAGGTACCGTACATTTGTCAATTAAGCTGGCGTAATAGTCAGCATCGGCTTGTGCCATATCCACCTCAATTCGACTCGTTTCGAGCTGTAATTCACTTGCCGAATTAAGTTCAAACAAACGCTGTTGACTGTTGAGCGTCGCTTCCGCTGACGCTAACTGAGCCTTGGATTTTTGCCATTGCGTGTTCTGTAACTCACAATTAAAGGCTAATAACGTTTGGCCACGTTTAAACGCCAAACCCTCTTTGGCCTTTAAGGTTTTGACGACACCCGCAATTTCAGCCGACAACGCGGCCGACTGCACAGCCACCAATTGTGCACGAATTTGACTTTCGTCGATGCTGTACGTCTGAGCACACACAGGTAAGGTTAATAGCGTGGCAAAGGTCAACGTGATGCATGACGTCACACGATTAATGGCAAGCAATTAAATACTCCACGTTTCAAGATTATTAGCCAATTGTGCGCTTAATTCGTCTAAGGTCAAATTATCTAAGCTAGAAATTTCCGGTTCTATACCGACGGTCGCTTGCAAGCGGCTGCTAGCCTCATGGATCATGGCGATACCGCGGTAGCGACGCACAGTGCTCAAAATCAAACGAACCTCAGAGGCAATTTGATCCAACTTAGACCCTGTTCGAACATCAAATTCATTTTGTGCTTGGCGCGCTAAGGCTTTATCTAACTCAAACATGCCGTTAATACGCTGAAACTTTCTGATAGCATCATGGTACTGACGATTTGCCAAATGTACTTGGGTGAGCACGGCCATTTGCACCGCCATGCGGCGCGATTCCGCCATGGCTTGCTTGGTATTTGCCGCGCCCATGACCCAGTATTGTGAGAACATATTAAACAGGTTAAAGCTGACAGTAGCCCCTGCTTCTTCCCAACGCTGATTAATTAAATAGTCGTCATCGCTATAGTTATAACCATAGTTTAAACGAATACCCGGTAGTAATTTCAATATGGCACTGCGAGTATCTAAAGCGGCAATGCGAGCGCTGTAGTAACTTTTGCGAATATCTGGGTTGTTACCTAAGGCTTTCTCTTCCAAATCTTGGAGTGAAATATTGGGGGCACTCACGTCACCAAAGTCACGCTTTGCCAACGTGAAGCTCGTGCCTGGCATCAACCCCATTAAATTAGCCAACTCGGCACGTTTGCTTTGCAGTTCCTCTTGAATATCTTCCAAAAGGTTTAAGTTTTCCATCAAGTTACGCTGGTAACGCAACGCATCAGCGGGTGCTTGCGCCAATGAATCAGCCGCAATGGCAGACGTTGCCAAGGCTTTTTCAGCGTCGCCAATGGCACGCGTTACACGCATTTGAAGGTCTTCTGCCGCCAGTGCTTGCCAATAGGCTGTTCGCACCTTTTGAATCAAGTTGTGCATGGTTTTGCGGCGCTGTTCCATGGCGATTAACACGCGGTCAGCATTTTGCTGCGCCGTGTAATAACTCACCCCAAAGTCCAACACACTCCAACTCAATCCCAGGTCATTAAGGTTGCTCTCTTTAGAGCTTGAAATAAAGCCGACTTCAGAAATTGTACCGGTATTAGGGTTGAGCGATTTTCGTGTGCTTTCTTTATCACGCCAACTGTAGCCAGCTTTCGCTACGAGCTGAGGCAGCATATCAAACTTACCTGCCTCCAACTGAAAGCCTGCCAACGTTTGTTCCATCACACTGACTCTATGGTCTAGGTTGTACTTCAACGCTCGTGCAACAGCCTCTTCCAACGTGATAGGACCACTAATGGGCGCCATATTCTGCTGAATGCTCACAAAATCTTGCTGAGCTGCCGCCTTGAACTGATTTTCAGTCACCTGAACAGGCGCTATAGAACACGCTGACAATGCCAATATCGAGGCAGAAAGGGCTAAAGTCTTTACTGGTTTCATGCGTTTTTCTTCGCTTCTTCTAGGGTTTAACATTGTTAATTTAAGCATCCAACACCTCTGGGGCAATCATCGCAGCTAATTGCACGGCGCTCGCAATTAAGGCTTCACGTTCGGTTTGCCATTGCATCACACCCGCTCGCGCGAACTGATCGTTTAGGCTTGGGGCAGCTTGC
>DATHYR010000387.1:0-1473 GCA_035458985.1 Pseudomonadales bacterium | reverse complement strand
GAAGACCTAACAAAACCAGCGTGGAAATACGTGAGTAGTGGTGTCGAAATAGCATAGCCAGCAAATACAAAGTACTGGCAGACGTTACAAACATAGAACTATCAGGACATCAACCGTCAGGGCTCTTGAAGCTTGCGCTTTGTCAGGGAGTTGAAGTTCACACAACTGTCAAAAATGGCGGGTGTTTCGGCGAGTGAATTCAGGTTGATCACTATTTTTACAGGTTTTCACATACAGTCATCATCAGCGATTAGTCGAGAACAAATTGAAAACCAACCCAATAGCTTTGGCGTTAAGCGCGCTCTCGATATATGCATTCCATGACGCGCTCATCAAATACCTAGGTCAGCACTACTCGGTTATTCAAATCGTCTTTTTTGCTGCGCTTTTCACATTCCCACTTTTTTCAATTTGGCTACTTGGCGTTAATAAATTAACGACTCTAAAACCAACCCACCCGTGGGCGCTATGCTTTCGCTCTCTTGCGATGGTGATAAACATCCTCACGGCCTTCTACGCATTTCAAGTGTTGCCACTGGCACAGGCCTATGCACTGTTGTTCACTGCGCCGTTAATCGTGACTGCCCTGTCTGGGCCCTTCTTGAAAGAAAAAGTAGACGTCGTCAGTTGGGCTGCGGTGTGTTTTGGTTTCGTAGGTGTTTTGGTGGTTTTACAGCCCAGTGTGCAACCGCTCGAGTTAGGGCATTTCGCCGCGCTGACCGCAGCGCTTGTAAGCGCACTGAACTCGGTTTTGGTTAGAAAAATAGGCGCTAGTGAGCGTTCAATCGTCTTGATGTTTTACCCGATGATGGCAACCCTGTTGGTGATGTCGTTTCTTATACCGTTCGTATACCAACCAATGCCAATCGCGCACATGGGTATTGCTGCAGCCATCGCGGCTATGTCCTTGAGCGCAGGGATTCTAACCATTCAGTCCTACAGAAGGGGCAAAGCTGTGGTGATCGCACCAATGCAATATTCCCAAATTTTATGGGGGGCTCTTTTCGGGCTGGTTTTTTTCAGTGAAACTCCTCGGCTCACAACCATGGCTGGCGCTGCGATCATTATTCTCTCTGGCGTCGTGATCGCTACACGCGATAGAGCCGTGCCGGTGGTCCAGGCAAATGTCGCCCACTAGAAAAGCCGACCAATAGGTATTTCCCCCGAGCGCCTGGGGTAACGGTAGGGCTGGCGTGTGGCGCAGGAGACAGGCTGGCACCGCCAACAGGGTATAAATCAATAGCTGGCTGAAGCAGTCGAAGTTTGGCGTAATTGATGACGCGGGTCATATGAAACCTTTTGAGTGACCACAGACCAGCGTGCAAGTGATAATGCGTTGGCTGCAGGCACACGCAGTCATTTAATTTTTACCCCCGAGAGGAGACGTGAATGAATTCAAAAGTAAAGATGGTTCGTGTCGCTGTGGCGGCGCTGACGCTATTGGGTGCGGTTTCTGCCCAAGCGCAAGAGGTG
>DATHYR010000386.1:0-2813 GCA_035458985.1 Pseudomonadales bacterium | reverse complement strand
CATCTGATTGGTAGCGCCTTTCTTAATCTCGATACGCACTTCGGTTTCTACTTGGCGACCACTGTCGTCGCGAGCAATGACTCGAATCTCAATCACGCCTTCAAATCCTTCGGGCGCGATACCACGGAACTCACCCTTGTCAGCATCGAATACGAGCCAAGCGGGTAGCTCAGAACCATCAACCAAAACAGCCGACAGCATGTAATCAAGCTCAGCCGTATGCGCAAAAGTGTCAGCTGGAATGGTAAATTCAATCACCGTCAGACCATTATCATCTACTTTCGCTTCCTGTAGAGGAATATTGCGCTGAACAATCAATTCACCTTCTGGTAAAGGTGCAGGTTCAACGGGTGCGGTTTCAACCACAATGGGTTCAACCGGCGCCGCAGGGCCAGCCGCCGGTGCGGCAACAGGCGTTGCGATGACGGTTTCAACCGTCACTTCGGGCAGTACGGGTGGTGTATCGTCATCAGGTGTTGCGTCGGGGTCTACACTACCGTCTTCCCTGAGTACTACACCAGAACCGTCATCAATGATGGATCCCGTGTCGCTATCAGAAGCATTGGGCATGCTTTGTAATGCAGCCTTCAAGGCCAATCGTTCACGACCTTCAAATTGCTCATCTTGATTAGAGGCCACGGCAACAAAGAATTCAGTAACGCCCGCTGGGATAATGAATCCACCGCCATTAACAGCAACGAGAACAACTTTCTGGCCTTGGTCATTCAGGTAATAAGGCGTGAACCCATTTAAGTCGCCCTCAGCCGTTGTAACGTTTTCAATCGCTAAATCAACGACTTGATCTTTAATAGATGCTTCACTCAACACCACTTTGAATACAACATTGCTACCCTCAGACACTGGCGCCTCAGGACCAACAACGTTAAGACCAATTAATTCAGCATCTACCGAGGCACGTGCTTCATTATCACTTTGATCAACATCAATCATTGCCGACGACACAGTGGCAATATTCGTTAATGCTAGCTCGCTAGTAACCTCCGCGCGTATTTTCAGCGTTGCCATTTCACCCATAGCCAGCTCATCAATCAACCATTCACCCGTCTCAGGGTTATAGGCTGATGAGTCGCTTGAGACAAAAGCAAAACCTTCTGGCAACTTATCGTTCACCACCACATCAATGGCGTCATTGGGGCCACTGTTTTTCACCAGTAGGGTAAACTCAACCACTTCGCCAACATTGGGTGTGGGATCGTTAACTACCTTAGTAAGCCCCAGATCTGCTTTGATGCGGAATACCGGAATACCAGGGTCGGTAATCTTACCAACGGTCAGATCACTGTCACCAAAGCTGTTATCCGTGATGATGTAATCCAATACCAACACACCGTTACCATCTGTGCCGATAGCCACACCGTCGCCATCCGGCGTGCGGCGTGTAAAGTCGTACCAACCTACTTGCGAGATTTCATTGCCATCGAGGTCAAGCAATGCAATACCCGCTGCCGCGTAATCATCGATAACATCCTGGTCAATCCACTTGTAGAAGGCCATAAAGGTATCTACGGTTTCGCCTGTTCGTGAAATATCCACGGTAAAGCGCCATTGATTGCCTTCACGGTTGGGATCGACATCAATATTGGTTAACGTAGAGCCTTCACGAATTTCGGCAGAGAAACCTGCGGGGCTCCAGCCAGGCGTGAAACGAAGCATAGCTTGAAGTTTGTCGCGCATTTCTTGCGTCAATTGGATGGCTTTTACGTCATATTGCTGAACATCAAGATTAGCCTCAAACTCCGATGTAGCTGAGGCTTCGGTGACCAAGCTTACGATAGACTCGATTCCAGGTAGTGCATATGGATCTGCATTAGCTTGATCAAAGTTATCGCTATTAATCCAAGCAAATGTCGTTACCGAATTTTGATCAGCGTCTGCAATACCATCCTGCAATAAGTCGCCGTCCAAATCACCGCGCACCCGCATCACAGCGGTATCTGCATCATTGGCAAGCGCAAAGTTCAAATTCAAAACATAGGGCTTATCTTTCAGTGGTGAGCCACCCGTCACGCGAGATGCCAGTACTGACTCTACCTCAGAGGTAATACCATCGATATCCAAATCCACAGGGGGAACGATATGTGTGCCATAAACGGTTTCATCGGCATCTGCAAGGATGGTAACTGTAGCACCATCATTCAACTTGCCATCGGTTATGACGTAGGTAAATGAATCGGTGCGCCAATCTAACTCTTTAATCAGCGCTACATCTGAAAGCTCTTGGCCTAACTCAGAGGCACCAGGTGTGTAGCGCAAATAACCATTACTGAGCTGATCAAGTGTCAAGGTGATTTCTTGCGCTACGGCTACCCATTCTCCGCTGTCAGTTAAGACCTCAAGCGTTCCTTCATTGGCCAATGGTGACACGCTGAACGTACGACCTACATGTTGATAGGCTATGTCTCCAGCGGCATTCACATACAACGTACCGTTCGCCAATGCGATCGACTTGTAGCCTGCATAAGCCTCATTTGAGGAATCTGCCAACGAGCTGAACGCAACACCATTAATCGATGTAATAGAAAGCGTATCGCCATCATTATCAGTGTCGTTAACCGTGACGATATTAGCGGTGATCAATTCACCGGCTGAAATGGTGTACTGGTCATTGACCGCATGAGGGCCAGCATTGCCGTCAACCGCTGCATCATCGATATTGTCGTCGCCATCGGGATCGGTTTGATCACCGGTCACGGTAGCCACGTTGATCACTTCGCTGTCGCCAGTGACAGTAGCCACGATTTCAAGGCTCACGCTGGCACCATTAGCCAAGTTGCCAATGGTCCATACGCCAG
>DATHYR010000385.1:0-1068 GCA_035458985.1 Pseudomonadales bacterium | reverse complement strand
GCGCCTCGTTTAGCAATATGCCTTATTACCTACCTCTGCCTTCGGCTGCTAACCCCATGGCGCCCACGACGGGACGCTGGACCGCCATGTGCACCAGTGGCGCGACTCTCGCGGGTGCAGGTGCGGCGGCAGCGGCCTTTGCAGCGGGCCCAGATGATGCCCTATGCAAATCATTTGGATTGCGCGACCTGCGCGATGGCAGTGGTGAATTCGCGTTGGATACCTTGCGTCACGTGACCAAGTACAACCCCATCCCAAAAGCAACAGCCCTAGTTGATGTTCCCGGCTGGATGACGGTGCCCAACACCACCTTAGTCAATGCGGTGCGCGGCCAACTTGGTTTACCGGCGATCTCACAACCAACCGATGGCTGGCCAGTGACCATTCTTTATCATGGTATTACCAGTAAGAAGGAAGATATGTTGGCTATTGCTGGCACCATGTCATTAATGGGACAAGCCACCGTGTTCATCGATCACCCGTTACACGGTGAACGCGGCTTTGATCTTAATATGGATGGCAAAGACGATATCAATGCGTCAGAAATCTCGGCTACCCATTACATGAATTTAGCCAGTCTTCTAACTGCTAGAGATAATGTACGCCAATCGATTGCGGATGTTTTAGCGGTTCGTGTAGCGCTGCATCAGCTGAGCGCCAGCAATGGTGGCACCATGCCCATTGATGCCAACAGCGTCAGCTTCGCTGGTCTTTCGCTAGGAGCTATGACCGGTAGTTCAGCAGTTGCCTTGGCTAATACATCTTCCTCTGATGAGAATATTTTTGCTATTGAATCTGCCGCACTGTCCGTCCCCGGTGGCGGCATCTCAAGTTTTCTGCTTGAGTCGGATAGCTTTGGCCCATTGATTGAAGCGTTATTGGTCACCGCCGCCTCGCCTGATACGGCCGCAGCGTTCGCAGCCGCCTTCCCTGGTGCGGCTCCTGGCGATCCAGACTACGAAGAAAAACTTGTAGGCTTCTACACCAAGTTTAGTGCGGCATTAACGCCATTCCAAAAAGAAACCACGTTTAATAACTTAGCGGGCTTTGGCTTTGCTACCCAAACGG
>DATHYR010000384.1:0-2384 GCA_035458985.1 Pseudomonadales bacterium | reverse complement strand
TGGGTGCCGTCTGGCGCGTCGTCGGTGACTCGAATGAGGTAGGTGAATACCGCAGTTTCACCTTCAGCGAGCTCATGGAAATACTCACTTCCTGCATTAAACGTCCAATTCATCTGCTTGGTATCTAGCGTTGTGTCCAAGATAGGATTGGCATCGAGCGTTAGCCAAGCTTTTTGCTCGACCGACATATCCTCTACACTTCCGCCACGGTAACTCACCTGACCGCTAACCACTTCTGCAATGACGGTATCTGAGAAGTTACTGTCGAACACGGTCAACGTATCTGTGGCACTCACCACAACATCGCCGACAGGTTCGGTCACCTGTGCTGAATCAGCATCTTCTGCTCCCACCCTAATAACAGGAGCATTATTTTTGCCAAGCAACTGAATGGTCACCGTTTGTCTTGCTAGACCACCATTACCATCATCTATGAGCAGACTGAAAACAGCGTTAACTCTTTCACCTGAACCCAAGAAATCGAGGTCGGTTTGATTAATGGAGTAAAGCCAATTAACGGTATTGTCGGATGACTGTGTAATACTGAACGCGTCAAAAATCACTTGTTTTTGATCGTTAGTTAACACTTTTACATCTAGCTCACCATCGTCATCGGTATCGAATCGTGCCGTTGCCGTAATAGAGGTATTGACATGATCAATGGCTTCAATGGTGGCTGTAGGCGTATCTGAGACGTCGATATCAGTGAAGCTCAAACTTCCCGTGGCACTCATTTTTGATTGATCACCAGAGACAATAAAGCCTTGTAACGCATCTGCAATATCGTCACCCGCATCCGGCTTCTCTGAGGTGGTTGCACTGTAAGAGATGACAGGTGCATCCACACTGCCCGTAATGGTAATTCTTACCACTTGGGTATCAATGCCTGTTGCAATGTTGGCATTATCGGTGGCGCGAATGGCGTAATCGAGCACCAACGTTTCGCCTGCCGCTAACTCGTCAAATGCTTCGGCCCCTGAGTTAAATGTCCAGGTCAGTCCATTGGCATCTAATAAGGTCTGATCGTCCGACAAGATAGTGTCTGTCGACAACGTCAACATGCTCAGCAACGCTGCACTGGTTGGACGAGCCGCCACTGGTGCAGTGCCCGACACTGTTAACCCACCGATAGTTAAAGAGACGGTATCGCCAAGTTCAGGGTCAGACACGCTCAACGTGCCGGAAAGGGTTCTTGAACTATCGTTGGTTTCTGTTAACCCACCATTTGCTAAATCACCCGCTTCCACGCTGATATCTGGGCGGTCATTGGTGCCTTTGATGGTAATGGTGATGGATTTATCAACAGGGGTAACACCATCATCAAATCTTGCTGTGTAAGACAGCACCAATACGTCACCAGCACGCAGATAATCAAAAGCCTCATTTGCGCTATTGAACGTCCATTCAATCCGTGAGGTATCTTGGCTGTCATTGAGCGCTGTAGCAGAAGCAAACGTTAGCCAAGCGAGTTCCTCTGCGGTTAACGCTGAAGCGGCTTGATCAGTGAGCTGCTTGGTACCTTCCGCCACAGACACGTCAACCGTTTGTGCCACATCGAGATCGCTAACGGTTAATGCGCCTTTCACTGTTAGCGCACTGTTAGTTTCTTCAAGGGTCGCGGTATCACTGCCCGCACTGTAGGCGGTAACAATGGTGGAATCATTTGCTCCTATTACATTGATGGTCAAGGTTTGGCTTGCGCTGGCGCCTTGACTATCGGTAACACTCACGCTGAACTGTTCGCTCACGGTCCCTGTGGCAGCTTCAATGGCGGCATCACTCGGGGCATACAGGTAAGCGCCCGTGGATGAGTTCAGGTAAAGCGTGCCATAACGGCCAGCTTTGCTGACGTCATAGCCATTACGGCTGCTGTCAGCTGACTGGCCAAAAATAGCAAAGAGCTCACTATCGTGGGTATCGAAGTCGGCATCATCTAAGGTGCCAATTCTATCCGAGAAAGTGTCATCGCCATCGTTATCAGTGAAGCTGATCGCCGTTGGGGCAGTAAGTGTTGGCACGTCGTTTGTGCCATTGATGGTGACCGTAACAACTTGTGTCTCTACAGTGGTACTACCTTCTTTTGCTTCGAACGCAAAGGTATCCGTGACGATGTCACCTGCATCCAAGTTTTGGACGGCTGATTGGTCGAGTGTATAAGTCCATGTGCCCGAGCTTAGGCTGAAGCTTCCGTAGTTGTTAGCTCCAGCCATAGAAGTCACATCGGCAAAACTGGGGCTGTCAGCTGCATCACGATCACTAATGGCGAGGCTGCCCGTCACGCTGGTGATATCACCCACATTACCTTCGTTAACCGAACCCGTTAACTGGCCAGTTACTTCAGGTGTATCGTTAGCCGCCACCAACGTCACGGTGAAGGTTTGCTG
>DATHYR010000383.1:0-1342 GCA_035458985.1 Pseudomonadales bacterium | reverse complement strand
GGTGCGATCCTTGTTGGAAAAGAGTTAGGCCCACAAGCTAACTTGTTAATTAATCTTTCCGGTCGTGGTGATAAAGATGTACAAACCGCAGCTGAGTACTTTGGAATTCCACTGTAATGACTCAACTTGATGCGGTTATGGCAAAGGTCCGCGAGGAAAATCGCGCCGCATTAATTGCATATATTCCCGCTGGCTTTCCTTCGCAGCAAGGCTGTGCAAAGGCAATTCAAGCTCTAGCCGCCGCTGGTGTCGATGCAATTGAGATCGGTTTTCCATATAGCGACCCGGTTATGGATGGCCCTGTTATTCAAGAGGCGGCAGAGATTTCACTCAAAGGTGGCACAAACGCTGCCGATGTTTTTGCAGCTCTCAAGGTTGCAACTGACACAGGTGTGGCAGCGGTCGTAATGACATATTGGAATCCCATCGAGCGATATGGGGTTGATGCCTTTGCACAAACCATCGCCGACAATGGGGGATCAGGTGTTATTACCCCAGACTTAACTATTGAAGAGTCGGATCGATGGTTAGCGGCAACTAATAAAAGCAAAATTAATCCGATTTATGTTGTAGCGCCAAGTACCAATGACTCTCGACTTGCCGAGGTAACGGCAAAGACCGGCGGCTTTGTTTACGCCGCAAGTTTGATGGGTGTGACTGGTACACGCACTAGCGTTTCATCAGATGCCAGCAATTTAGTCTCACGTGTTCGTTCAGTTACAAAGCTTCCAATTTCAGTTGGTCTTGGAGTCTCTACCCGCGAACAAGCCAAATCACTTGCCGCTTATGCCGATGGCGTCATTGTTGGATCTGCATTCATTAAGTTACTTTTGGAAGCAAAGAGTGAACAAGAAGGCCTGGATGCAATTTCTCATTTAGCAAAAGAGCTAGCGTTAGGAGTGCGTGAAGGCCGATGAAGAGCTTGCTTGTAAAGAACCAACCATGGATCACATTGCTATCGCGCCTTATTTTGGGCGGAGTTTTGTTGGCAGCAGGTGGCTTAAAGGTAGGAAAGCCAACTGAGTCAGCAAATGCAACAGCTGCTTACAAGATTTTGCCTACAGATCTAGCCCACTTGATCGGCTACGCACTTCCGTGGATTGAAGTAGCTGTTGGCCTGCTTTTAATTATCGGGGTAATGGTTCGTTACTCGGCGATCTTCAGTGGATTGCTGATGATTGTCTTTATTGGAGCGATCGCATCTGTGTGGGCTCGAGGCATGCTGATTGACTGTGGCTGCTTCGGTGGAGGGGGAGAAATCGACCCATCCTTGAAATCTCAGGTTCATCGAGCCTATTTCACAGAAATCATGCGGGATTTGGGCTTGGCGCTGTGCGCTCTT
>DATHYR010000382.1:0-13337 GCA_035458985.1 Pseudomonadales bacterium | reverse complement strand
CATTAGATTGGGATAAGTCCGGCGAAGACCGGTATCCTTAATGGTTTCATGGGCGTTGACCATCACGCCATATTTGGCCGCTGTTTCCACCACTTTATGGAAATGGCGCACCATAAATTGCCCGTGGTGCCACTCTCTACCCTGCTCTAAGCGAGTGCCGACATAGCCCATTTTGACGGAGGTCACGCCCAGTTTTTGGTAATAGGCAAAGGCCTTTTCCATTTGCGCTTCATAATGACTAATCCCGGCAGCAGTCTCATGATGACCAATGAGACGAAGGCCCTTTTCCTGGGCGTAGCGGCTGACTTCTTCAATGTCAAACCCATCCACAGGCTCATCAAATATGAAGGAGGGTTCACGCCGCCACCACTCGCCTTCCCATCCCTTATTCCAACCCTCAACTAACACACCATCAATGTCGTGCTGTGCAGCAAAATCGATATATTGCTTGGCACGTTCAGTGGTAGCACCTTGATCTGGACCCGGGCTCCAGTCGGCAAGTCCCGTGTGCATTTCCCACCAAAGACCCATGTATTGTCCGGGCTTCACGTATGAAGAAACATCTCCCAATACGTTGGGCTCATTGAGATTTAACAACAGGTCGGAATTCATCAAATCTACCGCACGATCGGCTATTTGAATGGTGCGCCATGGTGTCTTCATCGGTGCCGATGCATAGACGCGAACACCATTAGACCAAGGCACCAAATCGGCGCGCAAAATCTTTTGATTATCATCTATATTGCGCAGTGTCATCGAGGCATAGTCAACCAAAGCTGCCTCGTGCACGGCAATGGCCACACCGTCACCCTCTAAGGTCAAGGGAGTGTGCGCCACATCGATAGAGCTTACAGCAGAACGCAGGTATTGATACTCGTAGCGCTGATTACGATAAGCGGGAATCCACCAGGACAGGTAGTTCTCTGCGAAGGCAAATTCTGTTAACTCTTCATCAATAATAAAGTCTGTTAAATGGGCTTGTTTCGGGAATTCATAACGGAAACCTAGGCCATCGTCATAGACCCTAAACACTACATTAACACGACGTTTGTCGCCCTGGTGTTCTTCGAGCTGGAGTGTCAACGCGTTGAAATGATCGTTGACCTGAGCACGCTCGCCCCACACCGTCTGCCACTGTTGACGTATGGCTTGTCTATCTTCTCCAACCACCGTTAAGTTGGCTTGCAAGGGTTGCTGGTCACGGATCTCGAAACCAAGGCTGGATGATCTAATGACCGGCACCCCTTTGAAGAACACGCTATAGCTAGGCTTAACATCGTCAATATTGATGACTGCACGTATGTCACCATCCGGTGATGAAATACTGTATTGCTGTGCCGAGGCAGGTAAGGCAAGAAGCATGACCAGTAGAGAGGTCGACCAAGAACGCATAATGAGACTCCGCTATCGTGTAAAAGACATGTGAAAACCGCCATTAGCCGTCACAGTTAGCCGCCAAAATGTAACTGAGTTACAAAATTTTCAAATTTTCGAATAATTTTTTAATTGACTTACAAGATAATACTGTTAAAGTACTCACATGTGCAACCGGTTGTAGCTGTGTTGTTACTGTTTCCGTGAAAGCTGAGTTTATGTGCAGTGAACCCAGCAATTTTTTTGGGGCCCTTATGGGCCCCTTTTTTTTGTACCCATGGATGGCCTGCCGAAGCCTCCATTTGTGTCTTCGCTTCAGGCAGGCGTAGAAATTTCAGCCTTATTCCTACATACTGTGGGTTCATTCATACGAGGTATTATCATGACTATTTCTGTTAACAGCGTGGTGGCTTTCCACTACACGCTGACCGACGACGACGGCAACACCATTGACAGTTCAGCCGGCGGTGAACCGCTGCACTACTTACACGGCGCCGGTAACATCATTCCAGGTTTAGAAAAAGAATTGTTAGGTAAGCGCATAGGTGACAATCTTCAAGTCGCTGTATCGCCTGCTGAAGGCTACGGTGAAATCATGCCTGAAATGATCCAACAAGTCCCTAAAGCCGCTTTCCAAGGTGCCCCTGAACTAGAAGTTGGCATGCAATTCGAGGCAGCCACTCAAGATGGCGGCCGCGTTCCTGTGACGATTACTGCGATTGAAGGCGACACGGTCACTGTTGACGGCAACCATCCTTTAGCGGGTAAAAACCTGAACTTCGATGTCACCATCGAGTCAGTGCGTGAAGCGTCCGAGGAAGAGTTAGAACACGGCCACGTCCACGGCCCAGGTGGACACCACCATTAATACTAAAAATCACCGCCTCGGCGGTGATTTTTTTTGTGCAGTGGTGCTGCATTCGAATGCATAAATTTGTCAATAGCATCGATTGTTTGAGAAGGTGAGCCTTTTCATGTTCGCTTAAATATTGTCATGAGCATGCCGCTAATCATTAAGGAATCACAATGCGTCATTATACAACCGGGCTAATGATTAGCCTGCTAATCCTGATCACGGCCTGTAGTGAAAAAAGCCAAGAAAATATTGAGATGACCGTCGCAAACACGTATCAAAAACCGATCGTGTACCAAATTTTTACGCGTCTTTTTGGTAATCAAAACGCGACCAACAAAGCTTGGGGGACGATCGAGGAGAATGGGGTTGGCAAATTCAATGACATTAATGATGCTGCGCTTCAAAGCCTCGTAGAGCTTGGCGTAACACATGTTTGGTATACCGGGATTCTGCACCATGCCAGTGTCACAGATTACACGGCCTACGGTATCAGCCGCGACGACCCTGATGTTGTCAAAGGACGTGCAGGCTCCCCCTATGCCGTGAAAGATTACTACCAAGTCTCACCAGATCTTGCCGATGATGTTGAACAGCGCATGCAAGAATTCGAGGCGTTAATTGCTCGAACCCACCGACATGGTCTAAAAGTCCTTATCGATATTGTGCCTAATCATGTCGCTCGCCATTATCAGTCGGTCGGTAAACCTGAGGGTATTAGAGACTTTGGGGTTGATGATGATACGCGTGTGGCCTATGCACGTGATAACAATTTTTATTACGTCCCCGATCAAGCTTTTCAGGTGCCCGATAAGCCCTACCGGGACCTCGGCGACAATACGCACCCATTGTTAGACGGCGTGTTCAAAGAAGTCCCTGCCAAATGGACCGGCAATGGGTCCCGGGAGGCAAAACCCGGTGTTTGGGATTGGTATGAAACCGTCCGTATCAACTACGGTGTCAAACCAGACGGGAGCTATGATTTCCCGACATTACCCTCAGATTACGCCAACAGAAGCATTGCCGAGCACGCTGCCTTTTGGGCCTCGGTTGACGTCCCCAACGCCTGGATCAAATACCGAGATATTATCCATTTCTGGATGGACAAAGGCGTAGACGGTTTTCGGTTTGATGTGGCTGAACTTGTCCCGGTGGAGGTGTGGAGCTATCTCAACAGCTCAATTAAGCAACGCAATCCTGAGGCGTTCCTTCTCGCTGAAATCTACACACCAAGTATTTATCGTGACTATTTGCAGCTGGGGAAAATGGATTACTTGTACGACAAAGTCGGCCAGTACGACAGTGTTTACTCGCTAATGCAAGGCCGCGGACAGGCACAACAGCTGTTTGACATTAATGTTGCCTTGTCTGATATCGAGGGCAACATGCTGCGTTTTCTTGAAAATCATGACGAACGCCGGATAGCAAGCCAAGGATTTGCCGGCGATGCACAGATGGGTAAACCTGCCATGATTGTCGCAGCGACCATGCACAGTGGCCCGGTGATGATTTACTTTGGACAAGAACTTGGTGAACCCGCGGAAGGAAATCCAGGCTTTGGCGGTCTTGAAGAAGGCACTTGGTTCGATACCACCATTTTTGATTACTGGGGCGTACCCACCATACAAGCCTGGATGAATGGTGGCTTATTCGATGGTGGCCGTCTCAGTTCAGAACAAGCCGGTCTGCGGCATTGGTACGGTAAACTCCTCAACATTGTAAAAACCGCCCCCGCTGTGCATGGCACTTTGCACCCTATTCACGCCGATGAAACATCCATTGCCTACGTTTTAGATCATGAACAACAACGCTGGCTTGTGGCCAGTAATTTTGAACGAAGTACGTCACTGACTAAAACGCTTTTTATCCCCGGTCACGTAGTCACCGCGCTCGGATTAACAGAGGGAAGGCATACGTTGCGTGGCCGCTTGGGGGGAACAAAGGCATTTCTTGAGGTAAACAATGGCAACGGCGCCATCAGCATTAGTATTGCGCCAATGGATGGCGAGATATTTGAAATCGTGCCTTAACACACGCTAAAAAGGCCAGCTACGCTGGCCTTCATCATCTCACCATCATCTAGCTTCCGGCTAACGAACAGCCACTTCCTCCATAAGCACCTGGGTCCGAACCGCCCCTCGCGTTTTCAAATAGCCAACGGTATGAACGGCGCCCACATCATGAGCAAAATCTATCAACGCCAGATCATTACACGCATAGTAATTATGAATAGTGCGGTAGGGTATGGCATTAAATTTTGACGCACGCAACAACTGAATCTTGAGCTGCTTAAGTCTATCTTGAACGATAGATTTGCATATTTTCTGAGCGCTTCGACCCCCCTGATAGGTATAGTTCTTGTCAGCGTTCACCCCATGGGGAAACAGGGAAAAACTAGCGATTGCAGCAATCAATACAGCAGGCTTAGTAAACATTACATCTCTCCTTGTGACGATAAATGTCTCATGCATAACCCACTAAGCGCGGGCCAGCGATTTGATGCTGCCCGAATATGCTATGAAAGCACCTTTTTTACATGATTTTTGGATGATGAAAACAGAATAATTTATCGTGCAAGGAACAACGTTGACCTGAATGGAAAATATTAAAGCCTTTCTAAAATATCGAGAGAGGAAAGCGGCTTAAGCATGATATCAGTCATACCAAGTGCATACGCCTTAATTCGAGCCGCCTTATTAGTATCATGCACAAAGGCGAGCAGTTTTGATGAAGCCATGAGTGTTTGAAGCTCACCAGTCGTTAACAATGCCAGTTCATTTGCATGTGAATCTAAATCAACGACGACGGCCACGACTTCTTCAAAACCAATCAGTGCATCTCGCAATCGATCGATAGAGTCACAGACCACACACTGTCCGCCTAGGTCAGCTAACGTCGATACGCCATCTGGCGCATCAGTTAAGAACAACACCCTCTTCTCTATCGCTAATCGTTGTGGGACGGTTTGTGGTGTGAGCGTCACATCCTTGGGCAATGAAAAGGTAATCCTAAAGGTGACTTCAGTACCGATGCCAACAGTAGATGATACCGACATTTTGGCATTCATAAGGTAGAGTAGTTCGTTCACAATTCTCAAGCCGAAACCTGGTAACAGAGACACGTGCTGTGGATTGAAGTGAAGTTGCTCTGTTAACGCGTTTACAAGCTTTAACTGGTCTTTGTCCATGCCCTGCCCTGTATCAACAAGGTTAAATTCTAGACAGACGCTGTCTTCACAACTGTTCAAAACATTGATCTGCAATGTAATTTGGCCTTGCTGAGTCCAACGAATACTATTTTCAATTAAGTTAATCAGTATTTGTTGATATCGGCGTTCATCACCAATCAGATACGTGGGCACTTTCTCATCAATGTTTACAGTAAACACATTGCGGTGAATTCTAGCCTTCTCTTCGAACAAATCCTTGGCGAGCTGGGTACTGGCACGTATATCAAATACATCCAAAGTTAATCGAAAGCGACGCTGCCGTATCATATCAAGCTGTGACACATCCTCTATCAGCGCCAAAACATGGCGGGCACATTTATCAGCAATATTAACGGCTTGTGTCCATTCGGGATCTATTTTGCGCAGACGAAACATCTGAATAACACCAAAAATGCCATTCAACGGCGTGCGAAGTTGATGACTTAATTTAGTCAAAAACTCATCTTTCGCCTGTTCCGCCAAAATGGCTTCTTGCTTACTCTGATTGAGATCATGGGTTCTTTGGTCAACAAGTTTGGCGAGGATCTCGCGTTGTCTGTAAAGCACAAATGTAGCGGCGGTGACCAATGTGGTAATCATCAAACCAAAAAGCATCACACTAAAAGGGCTTAACAAATGCAAGCTTTCTATAAATGAGGAGGATGGACGCATGATACTGTAGAAATTACGCATCTGATGCAAATCAGATCGTTCATATTGATTCTGTGCTGTTACCTCATACTCATGGCAATCATGGCTCAAACCCTGCTTCTCAGTATAAGAGACTAAACACTTACCGCTAGCATCCTCAAAGATAAAAACATCCATGGGAAAACGCTGTCCTGATTGCTCATAACTTTGCAAGATTTCTTTGGCAAAATGGTCAAAATTCACGACGGCGTAGGCGATATTCTTTAATAGATTATCGGTGGGTTCGATAGCTTTATAGAGCAAAAAACCTGAGATAGTATCACCATCAATCTGCACCAGATCGATGGCTTTCGTTGGCAGGATACCTGTATTTTGGACGGAGTAACCCTGCAGCATGGCTTGAATGGGCTCCCATCTGTTCTTTTCAGAACTCACATCCACACCCACGGCGGCCTGATTACGCGCTGGGAATGACGCACTCACCACCCATTTATCACCACGGTAATTTAAATGTTGTCCAAGCGAACGGATCGAAAATGTTGTGCCGTAAAACGCTTGCATGTCTTGTAAATACTTTTTCTCAATGTCTTTTGAAACACGCTGTATCAGGCCCAGGCCATAAAGGCCTTCAAACTCACTATCGACATCAAGTATTTCTAAATATTTCAACACTTCTTGTGCCGAGTCGACGAGAGCGATGTCACTGCTGCGGGATAACAATAAAGCACTGACAGAATTAAGGGCATTAATATGCTGTTTGAAATAAGATTTACGGGCCTGCACAAAACGATCGACCTCGACGTCAAACGCCTTCGCGACAGTCTTTTGATTAATTTCGTGTTGTTGTTGAACACCAATGAGAGTTGTCAGGATACCGACGATGACAACGAGTACAAGTGGCCAACGTCGGCGAGCAGAAGTGTGAGCGTTATTAACTGTGTTCATAGAGGCCATTGGTTATATGAACATGGCATGATAACGCCTTAAAAGCGATCGTGCGACAACAGGAACGGAGTTGATCTCTAATCGTCAATGTCTAGATCAAAGTCAGCATCAAAATCGTCATCGCTTGGGCCGGCATCAATATCGTCGTCAAAATTATTACGATTTCTAGCCACCGGCGCACTGGCAGGTGCCGAGCGACTGGGTAGCGTATGAGTGCGAATAAACTCTTTCTTAATGCTTTCCCATTTGCTGCTGATCGCGTCTTGAAACTCGGTGAGTTCCTGTTCGGTCAAATCGCGCAACCTAGGCGAGACAAGATCATGCACGTACTGCACGACTTGGCCACGCTCGTGGTTGTACAAATACAGTTTGCCCTTGGGTGGCTCTGGTAACTCAGGGTCAAACAATACGGTATTGCTAAAATTCGGAGTATCCAGCTTACCGTACCAAAGTGTTTTGCGGTTGGTGTTCAGCATATATATCAGCCTCGCATCAATAGAATCAATACTGTCGAATCGTCTCCCGCGATTCGGTCGACCATGGTACCCGAAAGGTACCAGATATCGTGGTGCTTCTGTCTTGTGAACCGCATAACACACCACAGGTGCCTTATAATAGGAAAGTTTTTTTTTAGCAAGCACTAATTAACGTCGGAGGACATTTAATAGATACCCATGCTCAGCGCGGTGGCAAAACCCTCTCCAAGCGCTTCACATTGGGTAAAAGATTCAGTTTCTAGAGGGCCATGAAAAATCGTACATTCGGCGCATTCACGCATCCCCATCGCCCCTAAAAAAGCACGTAAATGGCGGATAGCCCCTTCACCGCCATTACCCGTCGATAACACGAGCGCGAAAGGTGTTCCTGCCAATGACTGGCCTGCACTGTAAAACTGCCTCGCCAAACAATCGAGCATCATACCGTTTGGCAGGCCAAAATTTTCTGCGCCTACCCATATCACGCCGTCGCTTTGTAAAAGATGGGACAGCTCCACATCAACACAGCGCAACAATGTGACCCGCGTATCCTCATGTCGAATAGCGCCTCGGTATAAGCTGCCGGCTAATTGTTCATTGCGGCCTGACTGACTGTGGTAAACGATCAATAACCCTTTCATGATGTGACTTCAAGCACTGCTTTGCCGAGTAATACGTTGGCTTCCATGGCTGAATGTACGTCAGCAATTCGCTGCCAAGGCAAACACATGGTCACGGTAGGCACAATACGCTGACGCTCTATCAAGGGCCATATCTGCTCTCGTAATTGCGAAGCAATCATCGCTTTGAACTCAGACGACCGTGGACGAAGGGTTGAACCGCTCAAGGTCAGCCTCTTCAGTAGTATGGGCATCATATTGAGACTGACGTCCGCCCCTCTCAAAAACGCTATATTGACAATACGTCCATCAACAGCTGACGCCGAGAAATTGCGCGGCACATAATCACCGCCTACCATATCCAGTATCACATCGACGCCCTTACCGTCAGTCAGTTGTTTAACACGCTCAACAAAATCCTGCTGCTGATAATTTATGGCTTCAGCCGCGCCTAACCGACGACAAAAATCACATTTTTCTTGCGTCGAAGCCGTCACGAAGACTCGCGAGCCTAGCGCTGTGGCCATTTGAATAGCAGCGCTACCGATGCCACTTGCACCGCCGTGGACAAGGAGGGTTTCGCCAGGTCTTAGTCGTGCCTCAACGAACACGTTAGACCATACCGTGAACATGACCTCAGGCAGACTCGCCGCTTCCGCAAGGGAGAGACCACTAGGGATGGGAAGACACTGTCCTGCAGGGACAACACAGTATTCGGCATAGGCACCGCCATTGGCCAAGGCGCAAACCTTATCGCCCACCCGCCACTGCCCAACGTCGCTACCCATGGCCACAATTTCACCGGCCAGCTCCAAACCCAATACCGGTGACGCATTGGGCGGTGGTGGATAGATACCTCGCCGTTGCATAATATCCGGCCGATTAACGCCAAAATGGCTTACCTTGATAAGCACGTCATCGGAACCCACACGGGGTATCGGGCCCTCAACCAGGGTCATTGCCTCAGCCTCCGCGGAGGGATGCTCAATGTATTTCATGGCAGACATGACAGTTTTGCGCTCTCTCAATACGGTTTATTCCGTTATACTAGCCAACTATTACCCACTGCACTAGCCGCGACCAAGGAATGCTATGAGTCCATCAATCAGCGCCGACAACCACTTGTCGGGCAAACAACTCATGTTGTTAGCGCTGTGTATGTACTGCATCAACATGGGGCAAACCCTGGTGTTCGCCATTTTACCTGCGCTTGGTCGCGAAGTTGGCTTGCGCGAAGTACAGATAACCTTACTCATTTCAACCTCAGCTTTGGTGTATTCCGTGATGAGTGTTCATTGGGGACGGCTGAGTGACAGGTGGGGGCGTCGCCCACTCATTTTGCTAGGATTAGCAGGTTACAGTATTGGTAATGTGCTCTTTGCTGGCAGTTTTTATTTAGGTCTTAGCGCGATTCTGACCGGTACGACATTTTACGTTGTGGCCTACATGACGCGCCTCGTTCAATCTAGCATCATGTCGGCCACCAATCCCGCCGTCACCGCCTACATCGCCGATAATGCAGCGCCTGCCACGCGGCAGCGGGCCTACGCTAAAATAGGTGCGGCGACGAATCTCGGTACCATTACCGGCCCCGCTGTAGCAGGATTTTTTGCCAGTATAAGCCTACTTGCCCCATTACTTTTTAGCTCTCTCCTTACCTTTCTCGCCCTTCTGGGTATTGCCTTCATGCTGCCTGCCTCTCGGCAATTGATCGGCAACAGTGAAAGGCGCCGACTACGCTACAACGATGCACGCTATCGGCATTTCATCCTCGCCACATTGGGCATTTTTTTGGCCTATTCCAGTGTGCAACAGACGTTGGCTTTTACCCTCCAAGATAGCCTTGGCTTAAATGCTGTGGATACGGTGCAATATACCGGCATGGTACTGATGTTGGGAGCGTTGAGTTCCGTGTTTGCACAGATGGTATTGATTCAAGGCTGGGATTTAAGTCCACAGCAATTCATTCGTCGGGGTGTCACCCTGATGACGATTGGATTGTTGATTTACGCGAGTGTCCCAGGGTTTTACGCCTTGCTGGTTGGAATGTGTGTGCATGGATTAGGGCTCGGCCTTGCTATGCCCAACATCTTCTCTGGCGCATCGTTATCGGTAGAAGTTCACGACCAAGGCGCGATCTCTGGGTTGATTTCGTCTGTGCCAGCGGTTGGATTTATTCTTGGTCCCGTCATCGCTGGCATGTTGTACGAGTGGATGCCCGCCTCACCTCCCATATTCGCTGTCATAATTATGGGAACAACAGCTATTTGGCTTTGGTGGGAACACCATTAAAACCAGTCGAACCATCCTTTTCGTTTGAGACTTTTTTCGCAAGAGCTCAGTTGTTGACGGTACGTTTTGGCACGTTGCTCCACTTTGCGCGCCACCTTTTTTAACCACGCTTTTTTGTCGTATGTACGACGATTATAACCACCATGCCCTTCGTGATACGCCAAATAAGAAGCGTAGGTGTCGCCACGATTAATACCACAACGCTGATAGGAAGTATTGGTATACCACCCTACAAAATCAGCGGCGTCTTCAAAATCATCCCTATCGGCCCCGTATTCACCCGTCGCGCGCTGGTACATCTCCCATGTCTCCGTTTTAGCCTGAGGATAGCCGTAGGCACTGGATAAACGAGGTCCTGGGATAATCCATAAAATCTTGCGACGAGGGGGCTGTGCATCATGCACAAAACGCGACTCTTGATGAATAATCGCCATGATATCAACAACGGGAACATTCCACTTCTCAGCGGCATCCGCAGCGTCGTCATACCAGTCCTCTTTCTCGTCGAAGATCTCGCAGATATCGTTGACATTACTCGGGGGCGCTGTACTGCACGCGGGCAGCAAAACAACGGCCAGGAGCAGCAAAATAATCTTAGGCATTGGCTTGCCCCTCGAGCATGGCTAAACGTGCTGCAAATTGCTGCTCGTCGATTACTTCAATGTTGAGCTCAGAGGCTTTTTTCAATTTAGAACCCGCCCCAGGACCCGCCACAACCCAATCGGTGTTCGCCGAAACACTACCGGCGACCTTGGCGCCAAGATTCTGTAACCGCTGTTTAGCTTCATTGCGTGAAAATAACTCGAGCTTCCCGGTTAACACTACCGTTTGACCCGACAGAGGTTGCTCACCGGCCACCTCCATAGCAGGCCAGTGAATCCCCGCCTGAATCAGCGCCTCAATGGAGGCTCTATTGGCCTCTTGCTGCATGAAATGACAGATATGCCCTGCCACGACAGGGCCGATATCCTCGACGTCCTGCAGGGACGCCTCATCTGCTTCAAACAAGGGGTGAATGTCGCGAAAATGGCGCGCTAAACTCAACGCTGTCGCTTCCCCCACTTCACGAATACCCAGCGCAAATAAAAACCGTGGCAACGTCGTGTGCTTGGACTTTTCAATCGCAGCCAACAAGTTTTCCGCCGATTTAGGCCCCATCCTGTCCATATCGGCAACGGCGTCACCGG
Source organism: Pseudomonadales bacterium (assembly GCA_035458985.1). Classification (GTDB taxonomy): domain Bacteria; phylum Pseudomonadota; class Gammaproteobacteria; order Pseudomonadales; family JAHEIH01; genus JAHEIH01. The sequence continues at coordinate 1,731 of DATHYR010000382.1, read as the reverse complement.
CAAGGTTATAGAGGTCGACAAGATCCTTAATCATGCCCTCATCAACCATCTGCTCGACCAACTTATCGCCCAGGCCGTCAATATCCATCGCCTTACGCGAGGCAAAATGCTTAATCATTTCCTTGCGTTGCGCACCACACACTAGACCGCCGGTACATCGTGTGACAGCCTCACCAGGCAAGCGCTCAACATCGGATTGACACACAGGACAGGTATGGGGGAAAACAATATCCACCGCCTCTGCAGGGCGCCTGTCTAACACGACTCTTACGATTTGAGGAATCACATCACCGGCGCGTCGAACGATGACCGTGTCGCCAATTTTTACCTGAAGCCGCTCAATCTCATCGGCGTTATGTAAGGTGGCATTACTCACGGTTACGCCACCAACAAATATGGGCTGCAAACGGGCCACGGGCGTTAACACACCGGTGCGCCCTACCTGGAACTCGACATCCTGCAACAGGGTCATTTCCTCTTGCGCCGGAAACTTATGAGCGATCGCCCAACGTGGTGCACGAGATACAAAGCCAAGCCTTTTTTGACTGGCAATGTCGTTCACTTTAAACACAATACCATCGATGTCGTAAGCGAGACTCTCACGCTTCAGCAATAACTGCTGGTAGTAATCTAGGCAACCCTGCAGCCCCATCACCACGTCAGACTCTGCGTTGATTCGCAGGCCCCAGCGATGGAGACACGCCAAAATCTCACTGTGTGTGGTGGGTAGATCGCCACCTTTCACTGCACCCACGGCATAACAACACATTTGCAGAGGGCGTTTCGCTGTTATGGTTGGGTCTAATTGACGTAGACTGCCCGCCGCCGCGTTGCGCGGATTAACAAAAGTTTTTTCACCTGCGGCCGCCGCCTTCTCATTGAGGGTATTAAACCCCTCCTTGGGCATGTAAATTTCACCCCGCACTTCAAGGTGACTAGGATAACCTTCGCCGCGAAGCCTTAAAGGAATAGAGGGAATGGTTCGAACATTGGCTGTAATATCCTCACCCGTGGTACCGTCGCCCCGCGTTGCGCCCCGCACCAGCGTGCCATCGACGTAGAGAAGGCTAACAGCGATACCATCAAGTTTAGGCTCGCAAGCGAATTCAATCTCCGCCGTGGTGTTCAACCATTCTTGAACACGCCGGTTAAAGCCTTGCATGTCTTCTTCTGAGAAGGCATTGTCGAGCGATAACATGGGCACATCATGGGAGACTTGACTAAATCCCTTGGCGGGTGAGCCACCCACTCGCTGGGAGGGTGATTGTGGACTTTGCAACGTAGGGTACTGCGCTTCTAACTCGCGCAATCGCGTCATGAGACGGTCGTAGTGAGCATCAGGCACACTGGGATCGTCGAGGACATAGTAACGATAATTGTGCTCTTCGATCTCAGCGCGCAGCGCATCGACTTCTTCAGCCGCAAATAAATCCATAGCTATTCCTACACTAAACGCATGCGGCGGCGACGCTCAAAATCGAGCACTTTTTGACGATAGTGCTCCAATGTCTGCCTCGTCATCACGCTGCGGGTGTCGTCCTGAAGCTCTGCCCCTAAACGAGCGGCAATGTTTCCTGCAGCAATGGCCAGTTCCTCAAAGGCATGCATAGAATCTTCGCCATTGGGCATCTGCATGAACATGCTCACCCCGGGAGTGGTGATTTGATCCATGGTTTTTACATCAAAAATCCCTGGTTTAACGGCATTGGCACACGAGAACAACGGCTCATC
>DATHYR010000381.1:0-1076 GCA_035458985.1 Pseudomonadales bacterium | reverse complement strand
GGCTTCAAATCGTTTGCACATCAATTTTATCGTATTGTGCATGGCTGCCGATAAACCGTATGTAAACCACCTTGTAGGCATAATTGATCCAAACAACTAACCGGTATTTATTACCGGCAATGTTAAACACGACACGCCCATCTTTTAGGATGCTGGCATTTCTAAAGTCCTGTTTCACATCCGCCGGTGATCCCCAATTAGCGTTTAATACATGCCTATACCACGCTAAAGTTGGCTCTTTCGCGTCAATGTATTCTGGGCTGTCTTCCCAAAATGTTTTTAAGGTTGATAGTGCGATAATTCTCATAAACAGATGGTAGTCCCATATTGGGACTTTTGCAAGTTTGGTATTTTTGATGCGGTTAGGAGTTTTTACCGCATCCCCAATTGCCCCATTCCTTGGGGCGGTTCACATCCCTCTTATTCACCCTCTAAAGCTCGGCATATCAAGTGTTGCCCCATTGTCCCAACTGCCCACGGTAAGTGAGCAAATGGGGGATTGTTAGTTTCGCCTGATGGGCCTTTTCGGCATGCGGCTGCGTTTGCCATCGAAGAAGGCTAATACTCTGAACCAATAGAGTGATTCTTCATAACCTAGGCTGTACGTTGGGCGTGCAGGCGGGATGAGCCCCAGTTTGCGTCCTAGGCTGACCATCACGTAGAACGTGAGTTTTAGCGTCAGCCAAGGAGCGAGTACCACGAATACCATCAGGCAATACCGAGTAAGCGCGTAGCCTATGCCATGAGGTTGTTCGAGTAAGGCAATGCCAATACACCAACCAAGCCCTGCCATCATGGCTATTGGAAAGGTAATGGGGGCGATTCGTATCATAAGTTGCATGTTAACGCCCTCCTGTTTGGTGTTGTGAAGCAGGCTCAAAGTTCACCAGCGGTTCGATTACATCAGCTACGGTTTGATGAGCAATTCGGCGCTCTTCAAAGTAATCGTGGCGGTCGTAGATACCCTCAACGCCTTTTAACTTATGGTTAAGGCAGCGTTCGGCTACGTTGCCTGCAATGCCTAAAGAGGCGGCAAGGCTGCGAAAGGTGCGGCGCAAATCGTGTACGGTGAAGTG
>DATHYR010000380.1:0-1020 GCA_035458985.1 Pseudomonadales bacterium | reverse complement strand
CAACAATATCCGCCCTCAACCGCAGAAGTTAGCGCGGAAAAAATGATATACCCCATAGACCCTAACTACCGTAGGCCCTATCTAAAAATAGGCCAACAAGGCCCAGAGCCTGAAGGAATGGCCATGGGCGGCGGCGTGGGGAGCCTTGCCCCTGTTGCGAGAAACATGTTTAATGTATCTGATATCAAGCGCGGAGTCGGCGCATACGCCCCTTACATTAGGAGATAACCCATGAAATTTGTTTTTGCGTTGCTATGTGTAGTGACTTTGTCGGCATGTTCTTCGACAAACACTCAATACTATGAAGCGGTACAAAAAACGGCGGCGGCCAATGCGGCTGCGGCCCAAGCCAAGTTTGATGCTTTGTCTAAGATTGCTTCTGCGGGTGATGGGCAGGCGGCAAGTGCGGCAGTTATGGCGTTGGCTTTGACTCAAACGCAGTCGGTACAGCCTATTCCACAACAGTCTGAGGCGCTTCAGTGGGCGTCTATCTTGGCCGCGCCGGTTTCCAACTTGGGCATGATGTGGTTACAGACGGACTCAACCAAGGCGATGGCGGAGTACAACCGCGATGTATCCATGGCTCGTATATCTGCTGACGCTACCACTCAACAAGCGTTGTATGGGGCGTTTACCAGCCAATCCGCTTTGACGGCAGACGTTGCATCCGCTGGGTTTAACGCGATGGGTAACATTGACTACACGCCTTTTATTGACGGCATGGTTGATTTGGGCACAGCGGGGATTACTGGCGCTGTGGACCTTGGCACCGCAGGCTTCGACGCGAATACAGCTATTGCCACAGTTGGCCTCAATACTGCTGACAACCTTGGCACGACAGGCATGAATAACCTCACCAATCTGGGTGCGGCAGGCATGGCTAACCTAGTGGACCTTGGCACTGCCGGTTTAGGTGCGACGGTGGCGACAGCGGATTTGGGTATCAACGGCGCGGTTGCGCTAGGCACGACCGGCATGACCAACTTGACCACGTTAGGTACAACGGGCATGGCGGACCTG
>DATHYR010000379.1:0-1308 GCA_035458985.1 Pseudomonadales bacterium | reverse complement strand
GGTTGGTAGGTACGCTTCATGATGAGCTCTCAAAAAAATGGAAACGGTCTAGCGCACACATGAATTGCCTAACTAGACGACATCGTTGCGCGCGGAACCTAGCATTATCGCAAAAATTCCCGACCTTTTACCAATCTGTGATCACACAGGGCTTAAACAGGATCGATCTTGTGCCTATTTAGAGCGTTTCACCACACCACGGAGAGGGACGCTTAGCGGATATTTTGCCAAAGGACAAGGGGATTTATGGCTATTGTGGTCAAACCTCGACGGCTTAAGATGCTTGTGGATAACTTGCGGGGTGGACTACAATCCAGCCTTCGTTTTTTTAATCTATCCACAACTGGCGCATTGGCGCTTTCTACAGGTTGTCGACGTCGAGCCATCCGTTTTTTAATGTCAAATACCCCCTTAGTGCCAACCATGCCCGCGCCTTTTGGCCCAGATATCTGGGCGCAATGCGTTGACGCTTTGGCGCAGCACATTCCCGAACAACAGTTCAACACATGGATCCGACCCTTGGTCGCGACCGTCACGACTGACCCGCTCAAGATCACATTACAGGTTGCGAATCGGTTCAAGATGGACTGGGTTCGCAGCCAATATGCCCAAAAGATCACCCAAACACTCAAGTCATTATGCGGTGAGGATGTTGTGTTAGAGTTAGCACTCACTCCTCGCGAAAGAGATACCAAATCAGCATCTGTAACGCCGCGAGTCATTCGTGACAGCGTATTTGACGAGGCCATCGACGCACCATCATTGGCGCCACTGGACAGCGCCAACACCGACAGCGCGCACAAGAGCCGCCTGAACACTGCACTCACCTTTGAGAGTCTTGTCGAAGGTAGCGCCAACCGAATGGCGCGCGCCGCAGCCATGTATGTGGCAAGTCAACTAGGGCAGTTGTACAACCCCTTATTCATTTACGGCGGCGTCGGTCTGGGTAAAACCCACCTGATGCATGCGATTGGCAACCACTTGGTCGCGGATCAACCAAACGCGAAAGTTCTCTACATCCACGCCGAGCAGTTCGTGTCTGATGTGGTTAAGGCCTATCAGCGCAAGGCGTTTGACGAGTTCAAGGCCCGTTACCACTCGCTCGACTTGCTGCTGATTGACGATGTGCAGTTTTTCGCCAATAAAGACCGGACGCAAGAAGAGTTTTTCAATGCATTCGAGGCCTTATTGGCAAAGCGCTCACACATTGTGATGACCAGTGACACTTACCCCAAGGGCTTGTCAGACATCCATGAGCGTTTGGTCTCGCGCTTTGACTCAGGGTTAACGGTCGCCATTGAGCCCCCA
>DATHYR010000378.1:0-9093 GCA_035458985.1 Pseudomonadales bacterium | reverse complement strand
TCCGTGCGGTCTTCCGCAGAGAAGCCTAGGTTTTTATTGATGCCTAGTCGCACGTTATCGCCGTCTAAGCGATAAGACAGTACGCCCATTTCACTCAATACGCCTTCTAATTCGACCGCTACGGTGCTCTTGCCGCTGCCTGATAAGCCAGTAAACCAGAGTGTGGCCCCTTTATGCCCCAGGAGTTTTGCGCGATGTTCGCGGGTAATATCACCTTCGTGCCAGTGAACGTTGGTCGCTTTTTGTTCGGCCATGGTTAAATTCCTTAGAAATACTTGTAATAGCGCTCATCATAGCGCTTGTTGATAAAAGGAAAAACAGGATAATATCGATAGTAATTAACGGAAAGGCCGATAGTAATGCGTTATACCCTTCGACAGCTGCAAATATTCAGCGAAATAGCTCGGCATCAGAATGTGTCAAAAGCTGCGCAACGCTTGCATGTCTCTCAGTCGGCCGCCAGTGAGGCGCTGCACAATTTTGAGAAGGCCTTCGACCTTACCTTGTTTGATCGTGTCGGCAATCGCTTAGTATTAAATAGCCACGGCGAGCGTGTGTTGCGTGAGGCGGATCTCATCTTGGTACAAGCGCAAAGTTTTGAGCATCGCCTGTTAGGCATTAAGCCAGTACCAGATATTGTTGTGGGCGCCAGTTTTACGATAGGTAATCACCTGGCCACTAAGGTGATGGCGCGTTATTTAGAAGAGCAGCCCGAGGCCGATGTGTCACTCGATATCGCTAGTACACCAGCAATTATCGAGCGGGTTGTAGAAGGTCAGGTTGATGTTGGCATGGTGGAATGGCCGCATAGCCACCCCGATGTCCAGCTTATCCCATGGCGAGAAGACGAGTTGGTGATCTTTTCGGCGGTCGATCATCCCTTGGCTAAGCGGGGAGTCTTGTCCGAAGAGGATATTCTCTCTGCCAGATGGATTGTGCGCGAAGAGAATGCTGGTTTACGTCGAGGGTTTGATATGGCGATGGCGCGTTATGCAGAATCCTTAAATATATTTCTTGAGTTGCGCCATAACGAGGCTATCAAGACGGCTGTCTTGTCAGGCCTTGGTTTGGGTTGTTTATCAAGAATGGTGGTGGCGCGCGAGTTTGAACACGGCGACTTGGTGCCATTGACGATTCCCAAGGCTGATATGCGTCGCCAATTTTATTTTGCCATCTGTAAAACCGCGCCACCATCGCCAGCCAGAGCGCTTTGGATGCGATTGTGTGACGAAGTCGTAACGTAGTTGTGCTGAGTGTCCAAAGTGGTCATTTTTATTGGACAATTCTCAACCATTCGCGTAGAATCTTGCTCCACTTTAGGTCGCCTCTAAGGCTTTGGTTCAACACGGTTTTTTCCGATGGGTGGGCCTCAGACCGTATTCTTTCATTCGAATTACAAAAGCGAGATGAGGCCCTCTTCATCTCGCTTTTTTACGAGTGAAATCTATTAATCTTCTTTGACTGGAGAGTTAATTTTGACCCAGCCCGCAATTCTCGTTCTTGAAGATGGCAGTATTTTTCGTGGTGTTTCTATTGGCTGCGAAGGTGAATCTGTTGGTGAAGTGGTATTCAACACGGCCATGACAGGTTACCAGGAAATTCTGACTGACCCCTCGTACGCCAAGCAAATCGTTACCCTAACGTATCCCCATATCGGTAATACCGGAATTAACCGCGAAGACATTGAGTCAGATTCTGTGCGTGTGGCGGGTCTGGTGATTCGCGATCTGCCGCTGATGGCGTCAAGTTTCCGAAATGAGCAGTGTCTCGATGACTACCTGCGTGAGAAAAATATTCTCGGTATCGCTGATATTGACACTCGTCGCCTCACTCGCATCTTGCGTGAGAAAGGGGCTCAAAATGGCTGCATTATGGCGGGTCCCGTCATTAATGAGGCACGCGCGCTGGAGTTGGCCAAAGGTTTTGCTGGCTTGAAGGGCATGGATCTGGCTCAGGAAGTGACCACAACTAATAGTTACGAGTGGCGTCAAGCAAGCTGGGAGCTTGGCGTTGGTTATACCGAACGCGCCGACGCCGACCTGCCTTTTCATGTCGTCGCGTATGACTACGGTGTAAAACTTAATATTCTTCGTATGCTGGTGGATCGCGGCTGTCGCGTGACGGTCGTCAACGCCAAAATGCCAGCGGCAGACGTGTTAGCGATGAATCCCGATGGTGTTTTTCTGTCAAATGGCCCCGGTGATCCAGAGCCTTGCGACTATGCTATTGCCAATATCCAAGCGGTCTTGAAAACCGACGTTCCCGTTTTTGGCATTTGTTTAGGTCACCAATTGTTGGGTTTGGCCAGTGGCGCTAGAACGGTGAAGATGAAATTTGGTCATCATGGCGCGAACCACCCGGTTCAGAACACGGAAGACGGCACGGTCATGATTACCAGCCAAAACCATGGTTTTGCGGTAGATGAATCGAGCCTGCCAGATTGCCTTCGCGTGACGCATAAGTCGCTGTTCGACGGTTCGTTGCAAGGTATTCACCGTAACGATAAGCCCGCGTTCAGCTTCCAGGGTCACCCTGAAGCGAGTCCCGGCCCTCACGATGTGGCGCCCCTGTTCGATCACTTTATCGAATTGATGCAAGCCGCGAAAAAATTAGCGTAGAGATTGACGTCAGCCGAGCTGACATGACGACTTGGATAGTGATTCATGCCAAAAAGAACCGACATTAAAAGTATTTTGATCCTCGGCGCTGGTCCCATTGTGATCGGCCAAGCCTGTGAGTTCGACTACTCGGGTGCCCAAGCCTGTAAAGCTCTGCGCGAAGAAGGTTATCGCGTGATTCTGGTGAACTCCAACCCCGCCACTATTATGACAGACCCGGTGATGGCTGATGCAACCTACATCGAGCCGGTGGTGTGGAGCACGGTGGAGAAAATCATCGAGAAAGAGCGTCCCGATGCGATTTTGCCCACCATGGGTGGTCAAACAGCCTTAAACTGTGCGCTGGATCTTGAGCGCCACGGGGTGTTGGCCAAATACAATGTCGAACTGATTGGCGCAACCGCCGATGCGATCGATAAAGCAGAAGACCGTGAACGCTTTGATAAAGCCATGAAATCCATCGGTTTGGAATGCCCGCGTGCAGGCATTGCTCACAGCATGGAAGAAGCCTTCCAAGTGCTCGACACCATTGGCTTCCCTTGTATTATTCGACCCTCTTTCACGATGGGCGGTTCTGGTGGTGGTATTGCCTACAACCGTGAAGAGTTTGAAGAAATCTGTACCCGCGGTCTCGACCTGTCGCCGACCAATGAACTGTTGATCGATGAGTCATTAATCGGTTGGAAAGAGTTTGAAATGGAAGTGGTGCGCGACAAGAAAGACAACTGCATCATTGTCTGTTCCATCGAAAACTTTGATCCGATGGGTGTGCACACCGGTGACTCAATCACTGTGGCGCCGGCGCAAACGCTGACCGACAAGGAATACCAAATCCTCCGCAATGCTTCTTTGGCAGTATTGCGTGAAATTGGGGTTGAAACTGGCGGTTCAAATGTACAGTTTGGCCAGTGTCCCAAAACCGGTCGTTTGGTCGTCATTGAAATGAACCCGCGTGTCAGTCGCTCATCCGCCCTGGCGTCGAAAGCGACTGGCTTCCCGATTGCGAAAGTCGCTGCTAAGTTAGCGGTTGGTTACACCCTCGACGAGTTGCAAAACGATATCACGGGTGGCGCCACGCCAGCATCGTTTGAGCCTGCGATTGACTACGTGGTCACAAAAATTCCACGTTTCACTTTTGAAAAATTCCCAGCGGCAGATTCACGCTTGACCACCCAAATGAAATCGGTGGGCGAAGTGATGGCGATCGGACGCACCTTCCAAGAGTCTGTTCAAAAAGCCTTGCGCGGTTTAGAAGTAGGCCGCTCTGGATTTGATCCTCTGTTGGATCCTATGGCAGAAGATGCGGAAGCCTCGCTAATTGCTGAATTGAAAACCCCGCGCGCTGATCGTATTTGGTACGTGGCAGATGCCTTCCGCATGGGCATGAGTGTGGCTCAGGTGTTTGAATATACCAATATCGATCCGTGGTTCTTGGTGCAAATTGAAGACCTCGTCAAGAGCGAGCACGCGATTGCTGGCAAGTCACTGCAACAGCTCGAGCGCGACACGTTGTACCGTCTGAAGCGCCAAGGTTTTTCAGATCAGCGCATTGCGGATATTTTAGGTACCAGTCAACACGAAGTCCGTGCGCATCGCCATGTATTAGACATTCGCCCCGTCTACAAGCGTGTAGACACCTGTGCGGCTGAGTTTGCCACCAGTACAGCCTATATGTATTCGACCTATGAAGAAGAGTGCGAGTCACAACCTTCGCAGCGCGATAAAATTCTTGTGCTTGGTGGCGGACCAAACCGTATTGGTCAAGGCATCGAGTTCGATTATTGCTGCGTGCATGCGGCACTTGCGATGCGTGAAGATGGTTACGAAACCATTATGGTGAACTGTAACCCCGAAACGGTTTCAACAGATTACGACACGTCTGATCGTCTCTACTTTGAGCCCGTCACGCTCGAGGATGTGTTGGAAATCGTCGCTGTTGAAAAGCCTAAGGGTGTGATTGTTCAGTTTGGTGGTCAAACACCGCTCAAATTGGCCCGTGATCTTGAAAAGGCGGGTGTGCCCATTATTGGTACCACCCCTGACGCTATCGACCGAGCGGAAGACCGTGAGCGTTTCCAAAAAATGATTCAAAAGTTGGGTCTGTTACAGCCGCCCAATACCACAGTGCGTTCTATCGACGCCGCGGTTGCCGCTGCGGAGACCATTGGTTACCCCTTAGTGGTCCGTCCCTCCTATGTGTTGGGTGGTCGGGCGATGGAGATCGTCTACAACGAACGTGAACTTCTTCGCTATATGAATACGGCAGTGTCGGTTTCGAACGATTCTCCGGTACTGCTCGATCGATTCTTGAGCGCTGCGATTGAGGTGGATATCGACGCCGTTTCCGACGGTAAAGAAGTTGTTATTGGTGCGATCATGCAGCACATTGAACAGTGTGGTGTTCACTCGGGTGACTCAGCCTGTTCATTGCCGCCCTACAATTTGGCCAGTGACGTGCAGGACAACATGCGCGATATGGTGAAGCGTATGGCCATGGAGTTAGGTGTGGTGGGATTGATGAACGTCCAATTGGCCTACCAAGGCGGTGAGATCTATGTCATCGAAGTTAACCCCCGCGCGTCTCGAACAGTGCCGTTTGTGTCTAAATGCATTGGTCAGTCACTTGCGAAGGTAGCGGCGCGTTGTCAGGCGGGTACAACGTTGGCGGAGCAAGGCTTTACGAAAGAGATCATTCCACCGTATTACAGTGTGAAAGAAGCCATTTTCCCCTTCAACAAGTTTCCCGGTGTTGACCCCATTCTCGGCCCTGAAATGAAATCCACCGGTGAGGTGATGGGTGTCGGTGATTCTTTTGCCGAAGCCTTCGCAAAAGCTAATAAAGGCTCTGGAGAAGTGGCGCCCAAGTCAGGTACTGCCTTCCTCTCTGTGCGCGATGCCGATAAAGAGGGTATTGTTGACATTGCTCGTGAGTTGTTAAACCAGGGTTACACTCGCATTTTGGCCACTACCGGTACCGCGAAGTGCTTGGCTGAGGCTGGCGTACCTGTTGAGCAAATCAACAAGTATCAAGAGGGCCGTCCCCATATCATTGACGCCTTGAAAAACAATGAAATTGACCTCATCGTCAACACCACCGAGGGCACCAAGGCGATTGCCGACTCCGCCGCGATTCGTTACACGGCTCAACAGCACAAAGTGTTTTATACCACCACCTTGGCCGCGGGTTTTGCCGTATGCGAGGCGTTGAAGTTTGGTGAAGAGCGCACGGTGCGCCGTCTGCAAGATTTACACAAGCTAGGAGCAGCCTAATGCCGATTCCAATGACTGTAGAGGGAGAGCGTTTACTTCGCGAAGAGCTCAATCGGCTCAAGACGGTCGATCGTCCTCGAATTATTACCGCAATTGCTGAGGCACGTGAGCATGGTGATCTCAAGGAAAATGCGGAATATCACGCGGCGCGTGAGCAGCAAGGTTTCTGTGAGGGGCGTATTCAGGAAATTGAAGGAAAGCTGGCCGATTGCCGAGTGATCGATGTCACAGCCCTTCCTCAGACGGGCAAGGTTATCTTCGGTGTGACTGTAAAGTTGCTTAATTTGGATACCGATGAGGCCAAAACCTACAAGATCGTGGGTGATGATGAAGCCGATATCAAGCAGAATAAGATTTCTGTGAGTTCTCCCATCGCACGTGCCCTGATTGGTAAAGAAGAGGGTGAAGTCGTGGTCGTTAAGACCCCAGGCGGTGATGTAGAGTATGAAATAGAGTCTGTCCTCCATCTATAATAAGAAGCGGGCGTAGCCCGCTTTTTTTTGGCCGTAGGGAATTGCTGTGCTAACGCATATAACATTATTTTTTAAACTTTCCGCTCAACATGAGATACGAACACGTGCGGCAGGCTTGGCGTTTACCAGTTTGTTCGCCATCGTACCCATGATGACCTTAGCGTACACAGTCCTCAGCTTGGTGCCCCAGTTGGCCGGTACCGAGCAACAGCTTGAAAATTTTATCTTTTCGCATTTTGTCCCCGAGTCTGGCCAAGAAATTCGTGCCTACTTAAGTACATTTAGTTCGCAGGCCCAAAGTTTAACCATACCGGGTCTTGTGGCGTTGTTGATCACAGGGTATTTACTCATTAAAAATGTTGAACAAGCCTTCAATCATATTTGGCAACAAGACGCCGCCCGCCGGCCTTGGCTCAGTGTGCTTATCTACTGGGGTATTATTTTATTTGGTCCGATGACGCTTGCGGCACTGAGTATTGCGGCGACGTATATCTTGTCGTTTAACGTCATTTTTGAGCCTCTAGGGTTGGTTGATTTGCGCAGCTATGCCCTACAAATTGCGCCGCTAGCAATTTCAGGTGGGTTGATTGCCCTTGCATACTGGGCGCTACCCAATACCAAAGTACGCTTTAAAAATGCATTAATTGGCGGTATTTGCGTGTCGCTGGTGCTATTGGGCGGCGTAAAATTGTTCGCTGTTATTATGACGTATACCAGTTACCAACTCGTTTACGGCACCTTTGTCTCTATTCCTTTGTTTTTATTGTGGCTTTACATCGGTTGGTTCGTGTTGCTGCTTGGTGCTGAGTTGGTGTGCTATCTAGATCAATTGGAGTAATTAACTACTATGTCTATCGTTCATCTTGCCCCGCAACCACTGTGGAGGCATTTCCAAGCCCTGTGTGATCGCCCGCGTCCATCCAAGCATGAGCAGTTAGTGATCGATTACTTGCGTGACTTCGCCGTGCAGCATAGCCTGACGTTCCTGCAAGACGAGGTCGGAAACGTCGTCATTAAAAAAGCGGCCAGTCCTGGGATGGAAAAGGCGCGAACGATCGCGATGCAATGTCATATCGACATGGTGCCGCAGAAGCGTAACGATATAGCCCATGACTTCTTCAACGATCCTATCCAGCCTGTGGTGGATGGAGATATTGTCAGGGCGCAAGGCACGACATTGGGGGCTGACAATGGCATTGGTGTAGCCGCCATGCTGGCAATTATGGAGTCAACTGACATTGCTCATGGCCCATTGGAAGCCCTATTTACTGTAGATGAAGAAGCGGGTATGTCCGGTGCTAAGGGGCTTAATAGTCAAATCCTTGAGGCCGAGATCTTATTTAATCTGGATTCTGAGGATGAGGGTGAGCTGTATGTCGGTTGTGCTGGCGGAGTGGATGTGACGCTCACTTGTCCCGTCAGTACCTTGCCAAGCTATGGCGACGTGCATGGATTGACCCTTCATTTCTCGGGATTGCGTGGCGGTCATTCGGGGATTGATATTCACTTGGGACGTGCCAATGCCAACCTTTTGTTAGCGGACGTGTTGCTCGAATTGCGCGCACGCTTTGACATCCATATTGTCGAACTCAACGGCGGTACGTTGCGCAATGCCATCCCGCGAGATGCGAGAGCAACGATTATCGTGCCTGCGCGTCATGTGGCTGCCGTGAAAGCGCACTGTCAGCAATTCTTAGCGAATAAGCAGCGAGTCTTTGAGTCTACCGAGCCCACCATGGCGTTGGCGATTGAAACCTGCACTGTGGCCCAACGCTACTATGATAGTGGCCAAATCGATACCTTGTTGCGTGCTGTCTTAGCAAGCCCTAATGGTGTGCTAGAGCGTCATCCAGAGCACGCGGAGATTATTCAAACCTCCAGTAATCTTGCGATAATAAAAAGCATAGACGGCGGTGTGCAAGTGCAATGCCTCGTGCGTTCTGCGGAAAATGCGGCTAAGTATCGTGCGGGCCGCAATATTGCTGCGTGTTATGACGATCTGTCGCCGGCGGTGGTCGTCGATGGGGCGTATTCGGGGTGGCGTCCTAATATGGATTCGCCGGTATTGGCCAAGATGGCTGACTTGTATGCCCGCGACTTTGGCGCAAGGCCCGAAGTGAAGGTGATTCATGCGGGGTTAGAGTGTGGCATTTTAGGTGGGATTTATCCCCACTTAGACATGATTTCATTTGGCCCAACGATTCGATGTGCGCATTCGCCGGACGAATATGTCGATATCGCCTCGGTGGCAAGATTTTGGGATTACCTTTGTACCTCGCTGACCGAAGTCGCTAAATCCGCATGATCGACAAGGTGCTAACGAAATCGAGTGAGAGTGCTGTGTACAAGGTGCTTTCTCTTGCGCTCATCCTCGGTCTTCTTGGCGCCTTGGGCAATGCCTTTCCCTTACAATCTGGCAACCTCATCCAGCTACATTTTGGTTATGTGGCCGTATTAGTTGCTGCCAGCTTATTTTTCCCATGGGTGGCATTCCCCGTGGCTGTGATAAGTGTAATACCCGGTATTTATGCTGGGCTCTCTTTTTGGTCGATACTGATTTATCTCGCAGGCGCACTTTGGGTAAGCCTCTTGCGCGGACGTGGTTACGCCGTGATAGTGTCAAGCACAGTCTACTGGGTGGTGATCTTATTACCTATCATGATGCTACTTCAACAGGGTAAGCTCGATACACTGTTTTGGATCGATGTGTTAGAGCTCATGCTCAATGGCTT
>DATHYR010000377.1:0-6584 GCA_035458985.1 Pseudomonadales bacterium | reverse complement strand
CTTGGATCCTCTTTGACCCCCTTCCAGCCCATGTAAGCGGCAATAATTTGGTTAAAGAACACCTTTCTGCCATCTGCCAAAGATTTAATAGCTTGCAACACAGGGGTTTGAGCAGACAATGAACCGTCTACGTTCCACTGCCACTGATAACCCAATTGCTTTAAACGCGCTTCTGCTTGATCTTTGTTGTCAGCACTTAAGGTGCTCTTCCAGCTACGGCCCTGACCTGACTCCGGAGAATTTTCACCTGGCATAATGGTGGTATATCTAATCCCCAGCGCTTCTAATTTGTCCGTTGCTTCCGGCGCGACAGCATGAAGCTTGTTGTAAATCACGTCTGAACGACAAATGGTAGTCTCACCGCCTTGCTCGGCAGCACTTTGACAAAATAACGAAATAATATTGGGAAAAATAGGCGTTTGTGCCATTTCGTTATGCAGAAAAATTTCCACGTTTTTGGGGGCTTCGTTGGCAGTAAACACCCGTTCCGTATGATTGATACGCACGGCATTAGACAACGACTCTTTATATGTAAAGTTGCCATAGCCAAAGGATGAGAAGAAATTGTCATAACTCTGGGGATCAACGACGGGAAATCCTCTGAACAAAAGGGCGCCGGAGGCGGCTAACTCCTTTTTAAGTACCGCTAAGTGAGTCGCTATCCAATATTTAGCTTCCACTAGCGTAGTCACAGAACCATCGTTTTGAATAATGACAGGGAAATTCTCAGTATTAAACTGCAGATCATTCGCCATATTACTTACATAGACCACGGCCACTACTCCTAATCGTAAATGGGATAAAAAGTGTTAAAGGCAGCCTCACAGAAATGACCGGGATCGTTAAACCGTCGATTCTGATTGAGGGCCGAAATAGTAGCCATCTCTTGGCTTGAGAGTTCAAAATCGAAAATATTGATATTTTCTTTAAGACGCGCCAACTTAGAACTCTTGGTAATGACGCTGGTATTACGTTGCACCCCCCATCGCAACACGATTTGTGCCGGAGACTTGCCATGGGCAGCGGCAATATCAGCGATTAAGGGCAAATCTAATACCGCCTCCATGGGCTCAGCCATCGATAACTCTAAATAGGACGATGCGCCCAGGGGAGAGAATGCAGTGACCTCAAGATTGTATAAATGTGCTAACTTGATCAGCTTTTCCTGAGTAAGATAGGGGTGCGACTCAATCTGTAACTCCGCAGGTTTTATGGTTGCATAAGCCATAAGGTCATGCAGTAACCCACTATTGTAGTTACAGACACCAATATGTCTTACTAAACCATCACGCACCAGATCTTCCATCGCCGCCCAGGTTTCATGGAGCGGCACCGGATCAATAACTACCTTAGGCGAGGCCGCCATTGGATCATGGAACCACTCAGGCGGATAACGCGTTTCAAACGGCACAAACAACTGCGAAATTGGAAAATGAATTAAGTACGAATCTAGGTAATCGAGGCGTAGATCAGATAGTGTTCGCTCTACCGCAGGCTTGACATGCTCAGGCCGATGGTACGTATTCCATAATTTAGACGTCACCCACACATCAGCTCGATCACACACACCTTCTTCAAGGGCGCGCGAAATACCGATACCAACCTCATGTTCGTTGCCGTAATCGCAAGCGCTATCTAGATGGCGATAGCCAACTTGCAATGCTTGATAAACAACATCCGCACATGAAGTCTTATCAAGCTTCCAGAGCCCTAAACCAATTTTGGATCTTTCTTTAATATTCATCGACTACACTACCTATCCATTATTGACCAACGCAGTGTATCTTATATAAGATATAAGAATTGTCAAATGCTAAAGATAAGATTTTTCTGAGGATTAGCCGCATGTGGCGTAACGCCCTTCCAGGCCTTTTATGGCTTGAAAACTACAATCGCGATACCTTTAAGCACGATGTATTTTCGGGCTTAACCATTGCCGTTATGCTCATCCCACAGGGGATGGCTTATGCCATCGTCGCTGGCCTACCGCCAGAATACGGGCTATATGCCTGTATTTTTCCTCCCATCATGTACGCCCTGCTTGGCACCTCCAATAAAATATCGATAGGCCCCGTAGCGCTTGACTCCATTCTTATTCTTAACGGGCTAAGCTTGCTCGCTGATCCAGGCAGTGATAACTATCTTCAACTCGCAGTCACCCTCACGCTTATGGTAGGCGTGATTCAAATTGGCTTTGGTGTTATCCGTTTTGGATTTATCGCCAATTTTTTGTCCTACCCTGTGATCGTTGGCTACACCTCTGCTGCCGCACTCATTATCATTGGTAGCCAAATGGAGAACATGCTTGGCATTCCGCTTGAAACCGGCAGTATTTTTTACCTCGTGACACAAATCACCGAACAAGTAGAGCAATGGCACTGGCTCACCATTGCCGTTGGACTCATCGGACTCGCGTTTATGCGCATATCTAAGAAGATAACGATCCAGCTACCCTTTGCACTGATTCTGTTGATCATAGGCATGCTCATTTCTGGCATTTTTGACGCACAGCACTACGGTATTGATGTGGTGGCGTATATTCCACAAGGCATCCCCTCACTGGCCATGCCCGACTTGTCGCTAAATACGCTAAGTAACCTACTACCCACAGCACTCACCGTGGCATTAATGGGGTATGCTGGATCGATGTCGATCTGCAAATCACAGGAAAAGCCCACCGACAAAATACTCACCCGACCCAACCAAGAGCTCTATGCCATTGGCTTTGCGAATATTGTTGGCGCCATGATCAAAGCCTTTCCGGTATCAGCCAGCTTTTCAAGAAGCGCGGCGTTTAGAGAAGCCGGGGCAAAAACACAACTATCCGCCATTATTTCTGCCGCATTCATCTTACTCACCCTACTTTTTTTAACGCCTGTTTTCGCCAGCTTTCCACTTCCGAAAGCCCTACTATCCTGCATCATCATCGTTTCGGTGAGCAGTCTTTTCCAGCTATCACAAATGAAAGAACTTTACCGCCAGCGCAAACGCGAGTTCAGCATAATGATGGCCACATTTATTGGCACACTAATACTAGGCGTGCAAACAGGACTATTGGTCGGAATCACCCTCTCTATTGGCATGGTGATTTACAACACCGCCAAGCCCCACATGACCGAGCTCGGCGCCATTCAAGATGGCCGATTATTTCGGAACATTAACCGCTTCAATAGCGCACAAGTGCGACCAGATGCTCTGATTTTTCGGTTTGATGCACCACTGTATTTCGCTAACAAGGATTACTTTGTCGAGAAGGTTTACGCTTGGATAAAGCGTCGCGACCCCGAGCAATTGAAATACGTCATTTTCAATGCGGAGTCGGTGAATAGCATGGACTCCACCGGCATCAACACGCTACACCAGGTGATTCAAAACTGCGAAGGATCGGGGCTTAAATTTATTATCACCAATGCCATTGGCCCCGTAAGAGACGCACTAAACAACTCATCACTGCAAAGCTATTTAAGCCCGACAACGATGTTTTCAACGGTACACGATGCCATTATGTTTATTGACAGTGGCGTGAATCAACACGCTCAGGAAGCCTTGCAGTCAAATAAAGGCACCCGCAAGACGTAAAACAAGTCTTATATAAGATAGTATTGTAAAAGACATAAGTTATGACTAGTATGCACTAAACATAACACCCAAATGACTATTTTTTTCCGTAAAAATCATGTTCTCAATACAACATGTAGGAGACCACACCATGCCACATTTCGATCCAGCCAATCCAGACTGGAATAATTTACCCGCCCTTTCTGTGACCGCTGACTCCTACCAGCTAGCAGGAGATCGCCTGCTACTTGAAACAAGCGAAGGAACATTAACTGTCAGCCTCTTCGATGAAGGGTTACGGCTATCTCTAGGCACGCCCGCCAGATCCGATTATGGCATGTTAATCAAAGACCCCACCCCACACTCACTGGAGGTGGCACAAACCCCTGAAAAAACCACCGTGAAAGGTGGCGATCACACCCTTATACTAAACCACCACCCCCTATCCTTCACCCTATTTAAGGGCCAACGCCGCGTCCAGACATCCCCCAGCGATGGCCACTTTGTGCGCGACTTTAGACTCCCCCCTTTTGCGAAAGTCGAAGGCGGCTGGTTTGTCAGCCTAGAGCTGGCGAGCAGCGAAGCGGTGTACGGCCTGGGCGAAAAATGGGGAAAACTGGACAAAAGAGGCCAATTAATTCGCTCTTATAATCACGACGCGCTTGGCGTGAATGCGGAAATTTCTTATAAAAACAGCCCCTTTGCCTGGAGCCATAACGGCTGGGGTATGTTTGTTCACACGCCCGCCCCTGTGACACACGGCGTCGGTTACGCTCAATGGTCACAACGCGCCTATGGCATATTCATTGAAGATGATCATGTAGACCTGTTCATCCTCTCCTGCAATGACGGTACCGAAGCCATACATCAATATACCGAATTGACTGGCAAAGCCCCCGTACCGCCCAACTGGAGCCTAGGGGTCATTCTTTCAAAAGCCTATTATAAAGACGCAGACGAACTCCTTGCCACAGCCAAGGCCGTCCGCGAAAAAGGCATGCCTTGCGATGTCATCACTCTCGATGGACGCGCCTGGCAAGACACCGATACACGCTTTGCCTTCGAATGGGACGCCAAACGCTACCCCGATCCTGCGGTGGTGTTAAACCAGCTGAAGGCCATGGATTTCAAAATTTGCATTTGGGAATACCCGCTCGTCTCAGTGCAAAACCCTCTGTTTGATGAGATGTCAGAAAAAGGCTGGCTATTAAAAGACGACCGCACCGGCGAGACTTATCGCTATCAATGGGATATGAGCTGCTTTGGACCGGTATTAACACCACTGCCCGATTCTGGCATTGTTGATTTTACTCATCCTGACGCCTACGCGTTTTGGCGCGACTGCCATAAACCCCTGTTCGATCTCGGCATCGATATGATCAAAGCCGATTTTGGCGAACAAATTGAACCTCACATGCTTGCCTATAATGGTGATCGTGGCGAACGACTGCACAATGCATACACGCTGCTCTACAACCGCTGCGTCTACGAAGCCGCTGAAAAATATTGTCAATCGGGGCCCTTCTTATTTAGCCGTTCGTCTTGGATTGGATCTCAGCGCTACCCGTCACAATGGGGCGGCGACCCTCAAGCTGACTGGGGTGGTTTAGCGGGAAGCATTCGTGGCGCCCTGTCGTGGGGCATGACCGGCGGACCCTTCTTTGCGACCGATGTGGGCGGTTTTTACGGCGACAAACGCGACGCCGAACTCTACGCTCGCTGGATTCAGGCCGCTGTATTTTCTGCGCATATGCGATTACACGGCATTGGTCAACGCGAGCCTTGGTCTTATGGCCCCGCTGCCGAAGCAGCCGCCAACAAAGCCTTGGAATTACGCTATCAACTGCTACCCTATTTAGCAGAAACTATGCAACAGGCGCACACCAGCGGCCTGCCGGTTCAGCGAGCCATGGTGCTTGCCTGTCCTAATGAACGCGCCGCCTGGGCATTTGAAGATCAGTTTATGTTTGGTGACAAGATCTTGGTAGCACCATGCGTAAACCCTGGCGGGAAGGTTGAGTGCTACCTGCCGCGCTCACATGGCGAAGCATGGATAAAATATCCCTGTGGCACGCGCTTCGAGGCAGGGAGAAGCCATCACTTCGACTTAGCCTTAGACGAAATAGCGATGTTTATTCCTGAGGGCTCGCACCTGCCTCTTGGGGCAAGCGTTAAGACCACAGCCGAACTTGGTAGCAACCTGTCAGCTACTCGCTTCTGGCCAGAAAATAGATAGATTCTAGGGCCTTAGCGAGGCCCTTCAATAAGAAGAACACCAGAGAGACCATCTCAATGGATAATTATTATATTTTTTGGACACTCACATCATGCGTCTTCTTCATGGCGTTAGTGGGCTGGATTTCTTATCAAAAGACCAAAGGTGATGTCGATACCAAAGATGGATACTTTCTAGCAGGGCGAGGTCTCACCGGCATTTTTATTGCTGGCTCCATGGTGCTGACCAATTTATCTGCGGAACAAATGATCGGTCTCAATGGTTCCGCCTATGGGTTTAACATGAGCAGCATGGCTTGGGAGGTGACCGCCGCCGTCGCCACTATTATCATGGCGCTTATTTTTCTGCCAAAGTATTTGTCTGGTGCCTTCTCGACACTTCCTGAATTTTTAAATAATCGCTTCGATGACGGTGTTCGTCGCCTGACGGTTGTGCTGTTTATGGTGGGGTATGGCCTTATCACCATCCCCTCCATCCTATACTCTGGATCGATAGCTGTTCTGCAACTGTTTGATATTCCCAGCCTCCTTAACGTTAGCTACAGCCAAGCACTTGTCATTACCATTATCACGATAGGCCTCATAGGCTCCATATACGCGGTATTTGGTGGCTTAAAAGCGGTGGCCGTTTCCGACACGATCAACGGTGTGGGCTTATTGATCATAGGCATTGTGGTGCCACTGTTTGGCTTTTCTGCGCTGGGTGGTGGCAGCATCAGCGAGGGCATGGCCATCGTTTTCACCACGCAAACAGAGAAGCTTAATGCGATTGGCGGCGCCGACGATCCCAC
>DATHYR010000376.1:0-1733 GCA_035458985.1 Pseudomonadales bacterium | reverse complement strand
GTCATTGAGGTCGTTGTCTACGACGGTAAAGGTGCCGCTGCTCGATAAACCACTGTTTGTCTCAATCAGCTCTACGCTATCACCTGCCTCGGTAATAATGGGTTGGTCGGCGGCACCCGTCACCCAAACATCAAAGCGTGTGGTAGCGTTTGCTGAACCATCGCTGCGCGATAAGACAAACGTTTCCAGCTCGCGATCGCCTTCAGAAAGACCTTCGATTTCAGCATCATTAGGCACATAGGCATACAGCCCGGAAACACTATTCAAGTACAGCGTACCAAAACGGCCTCGCAAGCTTTGATCGAAACCGTCGCGCGAAGAATCACTGCTGCCGCCTTCAATGCCATACTCAGCCGTGGCATTATCATCTCGATCACTGCCAGTCAACGACCCGGTAGTCACAATGAAGTTATCATCAGCCGCTGTTTCAACGTAGCTAGTACTGGCGACGCTGGCGATAATGTCTGGGGTATCGTTCGCAGCAACGAGATTAATCACCAACGTTTGATCAACCGATTCGCTGTCATCCGAGACGCTAAAAGTGAAACGCTCTTCGGTGTTGTCGGTTAATGCATTGATAGCCTGATTGTCAGGCGCAAAAACATAAGCCCCAGTTTGACTGTTGAGGTACAAAGTACCGTAAGAGCCATCTACCGCTTTATCAAATCCACTCCTTACGGCCGAGTCATACTGGTCTACGGCAGCAAAAGTTCTAGTATCGTTACGATCGAGATCAGTAGCCTCAAGACTTCCCGACACATCGTTAAAGTCATCGTTAGCCGCGGTATCGGTAAAGGTCATCGCACTAACTGGACGCAATACCGGCGCATCATTGGTCCCCACAAGAGTAAAGGCAATCGTCTGGCTCAGGGCCGCCCCTTGGCTTTCCAATAGAGACACGGTGTAACTAAACGAGATAGTTTCACCCACCGCTAGGAAGTCAAAATCCTCGGCGTCGAGCTGGTATGTCCAATCGACTTCTCCGGTCGCGGGCAAGTTTTCGCCTTGTAATTCAAAACCGGCGACAAGCTTTTCAGCTAACGACGACTCGAGAACGCCACCACTCCAAAGAATATTTTGGTCGCTAATGAAACTCAAACTCACAGTATCACTGACGTCAGCGTCTTGGAAAGTCACAGTGCCCTGCTGGGTTAATACTTGCGCACTGGCATCGGCCATTTCCACAAACGTTTCTGCGGCGGCCACTGTCAGTTCTGGTTGGTCGTTGCTGCCATCGATAACAAATACCACATTGTGGTCATCGGTCGCCCCTTGGCTATCGGTTGCACGCACGGTGTAGGTCAACGTTAAGCGCTCACCTACCGCCAAGTAATCAAACGCTTCTGTACCGGAATTGAACTGCCAAGTAATCACACCACTGGTCGAAGATGTACCAATGACATTGGTTTCAGCAAACGTCAACATCGCTTGGAGCGTCGACTGATCGGCCAATAGTCCTGTGGTATCGCCCTCAGCAACAACATCAAAAACGCTGACTTCCACCACATCGCGGGTATCGATATCTACCAAACCGAGCGTGCCAGTTTCTTGCAAGGCGGCATTATTTTCGTTGAAAGCGGCGCTGTCTTTATCGCTATTTGCAAGTGAAATGACAGGTACGTCATTACTTCCCGTAATCGTGATAGTGACTGTTTCTACATCAATCAAACCATCGCTACTATCGGTCGCTGTAATGCTATAGGTCAGTATTAATGTCTCACCTTCAGCAAGGT
>DATHYR010000375.1:0-2428 GCA_035458985.1 Pseudomonadales bacterium | reverse complement strand
GGTTGGCTCTGCTTAATCGTGCTTGCCAAGCAAACCGGTTAAAAGACATGGACATATCGCAAAACGCCAAAGTGCTTGTGATCAATACCGAGGGGGCGACAGCACCCGGACTTTTTAATCAGGTAACTGGCACCACCGTCGACGATATTATTGCTGCACAAGCCAACTGGCTAGCGCACAACTAGAGCGCCGCTTTTTTCGTGGCTTGCCATGCCACCACTTGCCCTGTGCCCTCTCGTTTTAAGAGTGTGCCCGTGTTTAGGTAGTAGTCTGTGGTGGCCGCCTGACCTGCCTCACCCGATGCCTTAGCCACCAAGGTAAACGCCAATACAGCGGTTTCACCATAGAGACGAATATCGACATCTTCCGCGGAATACACAGGGCCTTCAGTCGGGGTGTCACGCGGGTTTTCAAACCCTGCCATAATGGCCGCTTTGTTTGTGCGCGTGCCCCGTGAAGAGGTGTAAACGAGGTCATCTGCCCAAAAATTGTTGTGCACTTCGGCCTCCTCTACCCCCGTCAAAAACTGTGTTAATAACGCACGAATTTGCGCTTGTTCTAACACTTCATCAACCTCGGGATGAGCATATTTTAATTCTTGCTCAAGCAACATGACCGCCGACGTTCCTACGTTTTGAATATTATGGGTCGCCGCGGGCATCACAAACACCGATCCGGTGGCTAAGGTTAAAGGACGTTTTTCACCATGGGGCGCCACTATTTCCACCTCACCGCCCTGCAACACATACACCGTGCGGGCTGGATACTCATGGGTGTGTAGCCCAGACTCACTGCCGGCGGGGTATTCGAGCCGCACCACCTGTACGTGAGAATTATCTAACAACACCTCTCGCCCGGTGGCATCCGCGGCGACAGCAACGTTACACCATGCCCCCCAACACGCCAGTACAGCAAAACCCATCGATGCATACATTTTCATAGTTGCTCCTTTGCAAACCTTCCGCCATTTGGAGGATGCCAACAGTGTGAGTCAGCGATAACGTGGATACTAGCGCAAATATAATAAGGAAACGTAATGTCATCACCAAAAATTGCACTGGTTACTGGCGCAAGCCGCGGCGTTGGCGCAGGCATTGCCCGAGCATTTGGCAGCCTGGGTTATGTGGTGTATGTCACCGGTCGCTCACTTAAACACAGCCACGCCACAGCATGGGATGGCTCCCCTCTAGGTGGAACGTTGTTAGACACCGCCGAGGCCATTAATCAAGCCGGTGGTCAGGGTATACCGCTGGTTTGTGACCACAGCGATGATGCCCAAGTGGCGGCGGTATTTGATGTGATCGCCCGCGATTATGGCCGCCTTGATATGCTAATCAACAATGCCACCCACATTCACCCCCAGCTCATTGAACCAAAACCCTTTTGGGAAAAAGAACTGGCCGCACAGAAAATATTAGATGTGGGGCTTCGCTCTGCCTATGTGGCCAGTTGGCATGCAGCACAATTGATGGTTCCCAATAAGCGGGGATTTATTGGGTTTGTATCGTCTTTTGGCGCCAGCTGCTATATGCATGGCCCTGGCTACGGCGCGCAAAAAGCCGGCCTAGATAAAATGGCCCATGACATGGCTCACGATTTTAAAGACACTGGGGTTGTGGCGATGTCGCTTTGGTTAGGCCCTCAGCTCACCGAACGCGCTAAGGTGGCGGCAAAAACCAACCCCGAGCAATATACTGATTTTATTGCAGCCGCGGAAAACCCTGAGTTTGCCGGCTTTATTTTTGATGCACTTAACAACTGCGAGCAACGAGAGACACTGTCCGGTGAAACGTTGATCGGTGCTGAAATCGCTAAAACCCTTGGCATTACCGATAACGGGCATGAGCGCCCTTCCTATCGAGAGATGTTAGGCAGTCCTCGTGCCAAAAATCCCGCTGTCATTTATTAATGGCTGAAACGTAGCACACGCCTCGCTATACTCACTAAAAGTTGGAATGGCAAAATTATGCGCTCGAAAATAGCCCCTCAAGTTACTTAAACAATGTCTCATTCTCATGACATCATTCTGGTACTGCAGCAGATACTTCGCACCGATGCGTCCGAATTCATTGAAGGCGCGCAAATCACGCTGAACTTAACAGATGTGCACCTCACGCTTTCTCGTGTGGGACGTGCATTAAGGCTCGGGGAACTATCAGATGATTGGTACAAAGTGAACTGTTATTGGGAGATTCGTGCCAATGCATTGAACATCCATGTGACACGCCACGACCATTTACGCCGATTGCTCGCCAATGATACTAAATACATAAAGCATGACACGTTACTTTCACCAGAGGCACTCGCCACAGGCCATTGTGGCGATTTGGTAAAACATTTTGCCATTAACCGCCATGTGTTGAGCGAGGAACGCTTGCCAACTCATCTTGAAGACCGCACCAACACCGTCTACCGCCACTATCGAGCG
>DATHYR010000374.1:0-1154 GCA_035458985.1 Pseudomonadales bacterium | reverse complement strand
CTGGGGTTAAAGGTCGTCATGCTAACCGGCGATACCATCGATACTGCTAATGCTGTGGCCAGTCAGGCTGGCATCAGACACGTCATTGCCGGTGTATTGCCGGGCGATAAGGCGGACAAGGTGCGTGAGTTGCAAAACAAGGGAGAGGTCGTGGCCATGGTGGGCGACGGTATTAATGATGCGCCGGCACTGGCACAATCTGATGTAGGCATTGCCATTGGCACTGGTGCCGATGTAGCGATCGAGTCTGCTGATATTGCACTGATAGGCGGGTCCCTGAACGCCGTTGCTGATGCCATTGCGTTATCCAGCGCCACCATGCGCAATATTAAACAGAACCTGTTCGGCGCATTTATCTACAACGTCCTGGGTATCCCTGTTGCAGCCGGAGTACTTTACCCGATGAGCGGGATACTCCTGAGCCCGATAATCGCGGCAGCCGCCATGAGCATGAGTTCAGTCACCGTTGTGACTAACGCCCTGCGGCTCAGGCATCAAAAACTCTATAAACGATAACGGAGACAGTATATGTACGGAGAACATTGGTCATTTTTTGGAGGCGGATTCATGTGGCTGTTCTGGATACTTGTTATTGTTGCTGTCGCCATGCTGATTCGCTCACTGACCAGTGATAATTCAAACAAACCTCCGCCCGAGTCCGCGCTGGATATTCTTGAAAAACGCTATGCGCGAGGAGAAATTGATGAAGATGAGTTCGAGCGACGCCGTAGCAAACTGAAAGAATGAGCGGGCTTACTTTCCCTTTTACAACACAAGGAAGCATCATGGGCAGGCATCTGATTTTATCCGTGGCAATACTCGTACTGACAACTTTTACTGTATTTGCGAAGGCAGAAAACAACCGTTGGTACACTGACGAACAGGTAGTTCAGGGCAAGCAACTTTTTGCCGCGAACTGCGCCAGCTGCCATGGCAAGAATGCCGAGTCAGTACCGGACTGGCGCAAACGAGATGCCAATGGTAACTACGTACCACCACCATTGAACGGCACGGCCCACGCCTGGCACCATTCACTAAAGATACTACGCCAGACAATACGCAAAGGAGGCAAGCCGGTCGGTGGTGTCATGCCTGCATTTGAAGACAAGCTGTCTGATGACCAAATCGACGCCATCATCGCCTGGTTCCAGTCT
>DATHYR010000373.1:0-1084 GCA_035458985.1 Pseudomonadales bacterium | reverse complement strand
TGCAATACTTACAGAACCAGTTAAACCATTACCCAAGCAATCAAATACCTGCGCAGTTCCTGCCAAGGTTGTACCTGGTGCTACCTTAAAGGCTGGAGCGTTCTTTGCAGCGCTACTTGCTAAAACTAAACCATCTTCATCAACCACATTTACCTGACATATTCCACTGCCAGCATCGGTTGCACCCTTCCAGGCCACCGTTAGCTCCTTGCTGTTTGCAGATGCCACAGCAAAGGAGTTGGTAACAACTGGATCTGCGCGATCAATAACAACCTTCATCGGTGTTGACCACTCGCTCTTGTTGCCAACGACATCGATTGCCCGCATTGAGAATGTGTAGGAACCTTCGGGTAGATCGCGCAGGTAAACAGTCTTAGGCGCAACAAATGGTGACAAGTATGTTGGCATCCAGCCATCAATATCTGATGATTTCAGCGGTGCGATTGCGCCATCAATTTGTGATTCAAAGCTTGCGATCGCAGTCTCTGCATCCTCGTAGCCAGGATTTAAAATCACCATATTTGGCGAGTTCCAACGCTCTGCTGGAACAACCGGTGGTACAGCAGGCGGCGTTGTATCTGCCATCTTGGTAATTGTTACAACCGCGCCAGTTTCAGATGCCACCGCGCTAAATGAAACATTGCCCGAATAAGTAGTTGCTGTCAGCCCCGTCATAGAGCCGCCAACCTGGCGTGAATCCTTGTATTGATAGGTATCAAGGTTGAGCATCCAAATATCGCTGCCTAGAACTTGTGAGAACTCATTTGCACCGGTGTCTTCAGGGTTGGGAGAGACAATCGCTGAAACCGGTGGCGGATCAAGGCGGTAGATAACAAGGCCCGGTTTGTATCCAACACCTTCTAACTTGCGACGATATTCAATCCAGTAAGAAGCTTTTCCGTCACGTATGAAAATCGCTTTCGTACCATTTGCAAAATCACTAGGCGCGATATTTACAACCTCAGATTGCCACACCTGCTTGATCTGTGAATCTGCCAAATACCCCATCCGCCATTGGTGATAGGTGCTCAGTGGTGAGGTGGTCTTTACATTTCCCATTACATCGATGGTTCCACCGTATTCG
>DATHYR010000372.1:0-1280 GCA_035458985.1 Pseudomonadales bacterium | reverse complement strand
TGAATACTATGCTGGTGGTGGCGGTGGTGGCGCTAGGGTACCGTCAGGTGGCACAGCAGCCCCCGGTGGTTTAGGCGGTGGTGGTGCAGGTGCCACAGGAGGCGGCTTGACTGCTACTGCGGGCACTACCAATACAGGTGGTGGCGGTGGGGGAGGTGGCTACACCGACAGCGGAACCATCAATGGTGCAGGAGGAGCAGGCGGCTCGGGTATTGTCATACTGAGATACGAAGGCAGCCAAAAAGGTTCGGGCGGGGCTGTAACCAGCGGCAATGGCTATACATATCACACGTTTACATCATCTGGCACATATACCCCTTGACGCTTAAAACTAGCATAAATACCCGAACGAAAGATAATCATGCCTGAAATCAGTTTTCCATCCGGTCCCAGTGTCAATGACACTTACTCATTCAACGGTAAAACCTGGGTTTTTACAGGTCAGGGCTGGGAGTTGGCCACATCAGGCTCAATCAACAACATACCCATAGGCAATGTCACACCTGCTTCGGGTAACTTTACCACCATTGGTGCCACGGGAAATATCACCAGTTCTGCTAATATTTCGGGTTCGTATTTTCTAGGCAATGGTAGTCAGTTAACTGGTATATCCAGCGGTGGAATCACCACCGGTAAAGCCATAGCCATGGCCATAGTATTTGGAGGTTCTTAATGTCTAATCCCAACATAGTCAACGTCACAGCCATTTACGGACAAGTGTCCGGAACAGCCTTGACCACCAGCAATGCCAACATCATAGTCAACTCGGCGGCTAGTAACACAGTTTACAAAGTCAATGCCATATATGTGTCCAACGTAGATGGCGCAAATGCTGCCTCACTAACAGTGGGATTGTATGACTCGTCGGCCAACATCAGAGCAAGATTAGGATCAACTATTTCAGTGCCAGCAGACAGCACACTGGATTTTCTCAGCAAATCAATTTATCTCAACGAAGGCGATTTTATATTTGCCAACGCATCAGCCAACAGTTCACTGGAGTTAGTGGCTTCCTGGGAAGAGATCAACTAAATGCCGCGTCGTATCAATGGTGGCGTCATTGGCGTAGCAAACTTACCCACCACGGCCACAGCGTCGGGTGTTTGGTCACTCTTCGAAGTAGAATTGAGTGTGCTGCAGCAAGACTGGCCACTGGAAAATCTATTTGAATACCTAGTGGTAGCAGGTGGAGGTGGTGGCGATGGCGGTGGTGGTGGAGGTGGTGGTTTTCGACCCGCCAGCAATCTAAGCCTCGTACCAGGAGTAGAATACACTGTAAC
>DATHYR010000371.1:0-39360 GCA_035458985.1 Pseudomonadales bacterium | reverse complement strand
GGCGAGGTCAAAGCCAGTCCTGCAGCGCGTCAGATGATTGAAGAGAAAGGTCTGGATGCTAGTTCCATCAGTGGCTCAGGCAAAGGTGGCGTTATCACTAAAGAAGATGTGGTGGCTGCTGTCAGTAGCAAGCCCGCTTCTGCGCCCAAAGCAGCAGCGCCAGCGGCTACCCCTGCTATGCCTGCGATCCCTGCCGGTGAGCGCATTGAAAAACGCGTGCAAATGACCCGTATGCGTGCACGTATTGCCGAGCGATTGTTGGAGGCTAAACAAAGCACGGCGATGTTGACCACGTTTAACGAGGTCAATATGAAGCCGGTTATGGATCTTCGCAACCAATACAAAGACTTGTTTGAGAAAAAGCACAACGGTGTTCGCTTGGGCTTTATGGGGTTCTTTGTTAAAGCCGCTACGGAGGCGCTGAAACGCTTCCCTGCCGTGAATGCTTCGATTGATGGTAATGACATCGTTTACCATGCTTATCAAGACATTGGTATCGCGGTATCCACTGAGAAGGGTCTGGTGGTTCCGGTGTTGCGTGATACAGACAATATGGGCTTAGCAGACATCGAGTCAAAAATCCGTGAATACGGCTTAAAAGGTCGTGACGGTAAGCTGACTATCGAAGAAATGCAGGGCGGTACGTTCACCATCACCAACGGTGGTGTGTTTGGTTCGTTAATGTCTACCCCTATTTTGAATCCCCCACAATCGGCGATCTTGGGTATGCACAAAATTCAAGAGCGTCCCATGGCGGTGAATGGCAAGGTTGAAATTCTACCTATGATGTACCTGGCCTTATCTTATGATCACCGTTTGATCGACGGTAAAGACTCTGTGCAATTCCTCGTCACTATCAAGGAGTTGTTGGAAGATCCAGCACGGATCCTTTTGGACGTGTAATTACACTAAACCCGCTTCGGCGGGTTTCTTCGTTTGAAAATATTTAGATTGGAACAAAAAATGTCTGACAAATTTGATGTTGTAGTGATTGGTGCTGGCCCTGGTGGATATGTGGCGGCGATTCGAGCGGCTCAGTTAGGTTTAAAAACCGCCTGTGTTGAAAAATGGGTGAGCGATGATGGCAAAGCAACCTTAGGTGGTACTTGCTTGAACGTAGGATGTATTCCTTCTAAAGCTCTGCTCGACAGCACTCATAAATACCACGATGCCGCGCATGACTACGCGGTGCACGGTATTAACATCGAGGGAATAAAGTTTGATGTTGAGCAGATGATGGCGCGTAAGCGTCAGATCGTTGGCCAATTGACAGGTGGCATTGCTGGCTTGTTTAAGCATAATGGCGTCACCCTCTTGCAGGGGGCTGGCAAGTTGCTGGCGGGTCGACAAGTTGAAGTGACGGCACATGATGGCAGCGTGTCAGTGGTCAATGCCGACAACGTGATTATTGCAGCTGGCTCTGTACCTGTTGAAATTCCACCCGCGCCACTCACCGAAGGTTTGGTCGTTGATTCCACTGGCGCGCTTGAATTTACCGAAATTCCAAAGCGTTTAGGCGTTATTGGGGCTGGCGTGATCGGTTTAGAGTTGGGCTCTGTTTGGAATCGTCTCGGTTCTGACGTCATCGTCATCGAAGCGATGGATTCATTCCTTGGTGCGGTAGACCAGCAAATTGCCAAAGAAGCCAAGAAAATCTTCACCAAGCAAGGTTTAGATATTCGTTTGAGCGCGCGCGTCACAGGTACCGAAATCGACGAAAAAGCGGGCACAGTGACTGTGATTTACCAAGATGCCAATGGCGAGCAGCGCGAAACCTTCGACAAGCTGATCGTTTGCGTTGGTCGTCGTCCAAATACCAAGAATATTTTGGCCCCTGATTGCGGCGTGACCATGGACGAGCGTGGCTTCATCTATGTTAACGACTTTTGTGCCACCGAGGCGCCCGGTGTTTACGCGGTAGGTGACGTGGTGCGTGGTCCAATGTTGGCGCACAAAGCGTCAGAAGAAGGCGTGATGGTAGCCGAACGCATTGCAGGTAAAAAAGCACAGATGAACTATGACTGCATTCCTGGCGTTATTTATACTCACCCCGAAATTGCTTGGGTTGGTAAAAACGAAGAGCAGTTAAAAGCCGCGGGTGAAAACTATAAAGTGGGTGTGTTCCCCTTTGCAGCCACAGGTCGTGCCTTGGCCGCTAATGATTCTGCCGGCATGGTCAAGATGATTGCTCATGCTGAAACTGATCGTATCTTGGGTTGCCATATTATTGGCCCAAGTGCGGCCGATTTGTGCCAGCAAATCGTGATTGCCATGGAGTTTGGCTCAAGTGCCGAAGATATTGGTTTGACCGTGTTTGGTCACCCGACCTTGTCTGAAGCCGTTCACGAAGCAGCCTTAGCCGTTAATGGCCATGCCATTCATATGGCTAATCGCAAAAAACGCTAGTGAGTAGATTTTTCGATTCGATAAGAATATAAAGCAATCGATTGGGGGCCCCGTGATAGCGGGGCCGTTATATGATAATCGCCACACAATGGCGAAAGAAATGGTAGGAAACTATGAACCTTCATGAGTATCAAGGCAAACAACTGTTTGCTGAATACGGCTTGCCCGTTTCGGTCGGTTTCGCTTGCGACACCCCCGAAGAAGCCGCACAAGCTGCCGATCGCATCGGTGGTAACAAGTGGGTAGTAAAAGCACAAGTACACGCCGGTGGCCGCGGTAAAGCGGGTGGCGTAAAACTGGTTGATAGCAAGGATGAAATCCGTGCTTTTGCACAAAAGTGGTTGGGCAAGAACCTAGTAACCTACCAAACAGATGAAAATGGTCAGCCAGTCAGCAAAATCTTGGTTGAATCTTGCACGGATATTGCTGAAGAATTATACCTTGGCGCTGTCGTAGACCGCTCGACTCGTCGCGTTGTGTTCATGGCGTCCACCGAAGGTGGTGTTGAAATTGAGAAGGTGGCAGAAGAAACCCCAGAGAAAATTCTCAAGGCTATCATCGACCCACTGACAGGCCCTATGCCTTTCCAAGGCCGTGAATTGGCCTTTAAACTGGGCTTGAAAGGTGCGCAGATTAACCAGTTCGTGAAAATTTTCATGGGCTTGGCACAAATGTTTGAAGATAAAGATTTGGCGTTGATCGAAATCAACCCTCTGGTCATTACCGACGAAGGCAACTTGCACTGCTTGGACGCTAAAATTGGTGTTGATGGCAACGCGCTTTATCGTCAACCTAAGTTGCGTGAAATGAATGACCCCAGCCAAGAAGATGCGCGTGAAGCTCACGCTGCACAGTGGGAACTCAACTACGTGGCACTGGATGGCACCATTGGTTGCATGGTGAACGGTGCAGGCTTAGCGATGGGTACCATGGATATCGTGGCATTGCACGGCGGTTTCCCTGCCAACTTCCTCGACGTGGGCGGCGGCGCTACCAAAGAGCGCGTCACGGAAGCGTTCAAAATTATTTTGTCTGACAGCAATGTGAAGGCCGTACTGGTGAATATTTTTGGCGGTATTGTCCGCTGTGACCTCATTGCCGAAGGTATCATCGGTGCCGTGAAAGAAGTCGGCGTCAGTGTACCTGTTGTCGTGCGTTTGGAAGGTAACAACGCCGAATTGGGTGCGAAAGTCTTGGCCGAATCAGGTCTTGATATTATCGCAGCAAAAAGCTTAACCGATGCGGCCCAGCAAGCTGTTAAAGCAGCTAACGCATAAGTAGGGGACACACAGTAATGAGTATTTTGATCGACAAAAACACTAAAGTGATCTGCCAGGGCTTTACCGGATCGCAGGGCACCATGCACTCAGAGCAAGCCATTGCCTATGGCACAAAGATGGTTGGCGGTGTGACTCCCGGTAAAGGTGGTCAAACACACTTGGGTTTGCCAGTATTTAATACGGTTGCCGAAGCGGTAGAAGCGACTGGCGCTGACGCGTCTGTGATTTATGTTCCAGCACCTTTCTGTAAAGATTCTATCCTTGAAGCCGCTTACGCTGGCATCAAGTTGGTAGTATGTATTACTGAAGGCATTCCAACCTTGGATATGCTGCAAGCCAAGGTTAAGTGCGACGAATTGGGCGTGCGTCTGATTGGTCCTAACTGCCCCGGCGTGATCACGCCCGGCGAATGCAAAATTGGTATTATGCCTGGTCACATTCACTTGCCAGGTAAGGTGGGTATTGTTTCACGTTCCGGTACGTTGACTTATGAAGCTGTGAAGCAAACGACCGATGCTGGTTTTGGTCAGTCTACCTGCGTGGGTATCGGTGGCGACCCCATTCCTGGTTCTAACTTCATCGATATTTTGGCAATGTTCCAGAAAGATCCCGCGACTGAAGCAATTGTCATGATCGGTGAAATTGGTGGCACAGCGGAAGAAGAAGCCGCTGCTTATATCAAAGCTAACGTGACCAAACCTGTGGTGTCTTACATTGCTGGTGTGACCGCACCTAAAGGCAAGCGTATGGGCCACGCCGGTGCGATTATCTCTGGCGGCAAAGGCACCGCTGACGAGAAATTCGCCGCTCTTGAAGACGCAGGCGTTAAAACCGTGCGTAGCTTGGCAGAGATCGGTTCAGCGTTGGCAGAAGTTACCGGTTGGAAAATGAAGTAATTGTTTCTTCGGTATGATCAAAAGGCAGCCTTGGCTGCCTTTTTTGTTTTCAGGGATGCAGTTATGCCTCGGATGGCCTTATGTCTATAACACCTTCAGGCTCATTAGGAGGCATCTCGAAGCGATGGCGGCAGGCATTTCGCCATCTGCAAACAGACGGCATCATTGGGGTATCGCTCTAGCGGGATGGTCGTAAGGCTGACTTTGTTATGCGAGCATAAAAAATGACTATCCAACCTTGAAAGCATGTGTTCTGACCCCATTGTTAGAGCATTGGCTAAATCAACAGGAGGGATAACGTCACATGACTGCCGCCAAGCAAACCATGGGTTTTCAAACAGAAGCAAAGCAACTGCTGCACTTAATGATTCACTCGCTGTACAGCAATAAAGAAATCTTCCTGCGCGAGTTAATTTCCAACGCCTCAGACGCCGCCGATAAACTGCGCTTTGAAGCCCTTAAAAACCCTGAACTTTTTGAAAATGATGCAGATCTAGCGATTACTGTTGAATTCGATAAAGACGCTAAGACCATCACAATTACCGACAACGGTATTGGTATGAGTCGTGAAGAGGTCATTGCTAATTTAGGCACGATTGCTAAATCGGGTACTGCCCAGTTCTTAAAAGAATTGAGTGGCGACGAGAAGAAAGACTCACAGCTGATTGGTCAGTTTGGTGTGGGATTCTATTCTGCTTTCATTGTTGCGGACAGCGTGACAGTAGAAACGCGTCGTGCTGGTACGCCTGCCAATGAAGCTGTCCGTTGGCAGTCCAGCGGTGAAGCCGAATTCACCGTAGAAGATATCGAACGCTCAGCACGAGGAACGTCGATCACCTTACACCTCAAAGATGAGGCCTTAGAGTTTGCCGATAACTTTAGATTACGCAGTATTATCAAGAAATACTCTGATCACATCTCATTACCCGTAAAAATGGTTGCCTTAGCGGCGTCGAGCGAGGAGGAGGGAGAGGATAAGAGTGAGCCTTCGTTTGAGGCCGTTAATGAAGCAAAGGCTTTATGGACGCGTCCACGTAGCGAAGTGACGGATGATGAGTATCAATCTTTTTATAAACATGTAAGCCACGATTATGACGATGCTGCCACATGGAGCCACAACAAGGTTGAAGGTAAACTGGAGTACACAAGCTTGTTATATGTTCCCAAGCGTGCGCCCTTTGATCTTTGGAATCGCGACGGTCAGCGAGGTTTAAAACTCTATGTTCAGCGCACGTTTATCATGGATGAAGCTGAACAATTCCTACCCATGTACCTGCGTTTTATCAAGGGTGTGGTGGATTCAAACGATCTGTCATTAAACGTATCTCGTGAGATTTTACAGAAGGATAGCGTCGTAGAATCCATGAAATCGGCACTGACTAAGCGTGCCTTGGATATGTTGTCAAAATTAGCGAAAAGTGACGCTGACGCTTATCAAGGTGTATGGAATGCGTTTGGTGAGGTGCTCAAAGAAGGTCCGGGTGAAGACTTTGTCAATCGGGAAAAGATTGCCGAGTTATTCCGCTTTGCCACTACACATTCCGATAGCAAGGTTGAAAACCAGTCGCTGGCTGATTATATCTCTCGTATGCGTGAAGGTCAGAACAAGATCTATTACATCACGGCTGAGAATTACAACACAGCGATTAATAGCCCGCACTTGGAGGTCTTCAAGAAAAAAGGTGTGGAAGTTCTGCTGCTCACAAATCGTATCGACGAGTGGATGGTGTCTCAATTAAATGCGTTTGACGGCAAAGATTTCCAAGATGTCAGCAAGGGCAAGTTGGATTTGGGCGAGCTTGAGTCTGAAGAGGATAAGCAAGTTCAAGAAAAACTGACCGAGGAAAGTAAGGATCTCATTGAGCGTGTCAAAGCCAGTTTGGGTGAGCGCGTGGCTGATGTTCGAGTGACGACACGACTGACCGATTCTCCCGCATGCTTAGCAGTTGGCGAGTTTGATCTTGGTTTACAAATGCGAAGACTGCTCGAACAAGCTGGACAAGAGGTGCCCGACACGAAACCCGTGTTTGAAATTAATCCTCAGCATCCTTTGGTAGAGCGATTAGATGCTGAAAGTGATGAGGACCGCTTCCATGATTTGACTGCCATTTTATTCGATCAAGCGCAATTGGCCGAAGGTGGTCATCTCAAAGATCCAGCGGCGTATGTTTCACGTCTCAATAAGTTGCTCTTGCAGATGAGCGCTTAATGCTCAAGCGACTTGTCATCATGCGGCACGGCAGTGCCGCTATGATTGCGCTAAATGATGCACTACGTCCGTTGACTGAGGCGGGTGAATTGGAGGCGCATAGAGCAAGTCGTGTCTTTCCTTTCGAGCCAAAGGTGATTTATCACAGTGCTTTGGTAAGGGCAGAGCAAACCGCTCGTATCCTTGCATCGTATTATCCAAAGGCAATACTGCTCAGCGCAGAATGGCTTGTGCCAGAAGCCTCACCCCATGACGTCTTAGGTCAATTGCGTGATAGCGAAGAAGATATTGTGCTGGTGTCTCACCAGCCATTAGTGTCTGGATTGGCGGCGTTGTTGTTGCAGGGCAGTACGCGATACGCCCATGACGTGCCTTTTCTAC
Organism: Pseudomonadales bacterium; assembly: GCA_035458985.1. Lineage (GTDB taxonomy): Bacteria > Pseudomonadota > Gammaproteobacteria > Pseudomonadales > JAHEIH01 > JAHEIH01. The sequence goes on along the minus strand of DATHYR010000371.1, from coordinate 32,188 downwards.
GGCCGGCTAATTTTATGCATTTGCACGCCGAGGTTTTAGAGGCAGGGTGTGGCGTTTTGATTAATACTCATTTGTAAACCACAAGGATAGAGATAATGCGCATCGGCTTATTGTTAGTATTTAGCCTTTTCTCATCAGCATTGATGGCGACCCCCGTTTTTCCGGGAGCAACTGTCTTTGAGTCGTCACCGCTCACCGATGGACGATTCTCTCTTGCTCTCGGTGGCATGGAAAAACAAAATGGTGTTTGGCACCCTGAGAAATCGCTCAAGGTATCTGTTTCCGGCACACGGAATACCTACGAGATTGGCCTTGACGTTTCTGTCGCTGAAGTATTCGATTTCTACAGTAATGCCTACAAACCCAGTGTCATTAAGCAATTGTTTAGCTGTGAAGCTCTCGATTGTGGCAGCAGTGCGCAATGGGCAAATGGCTACTTTGGTGTTCGTGAACTGTATGGCCCTGACCGTGAACAACGTTTGTCGGTATGGCTGATTGAAGAGGGCGCTCAACAAAAATTGGTAACGCTTTACGTGATGCAGCGTGGTAATCGCAAGGTCTATGCACATCTAGATACGTTTGATCTGGTTGAGCCTTTACAAGTCGCCACGCCCAGAATTCAAGCACTGGGTACTATATTTGACCTCAACAGTGTCCGCAGCGACGAACTGCGTGATTTGGCGCGTAAGATACGTGATGAACAAAACCTAGGGCATCTGATTTGGGTGGTGGGACATGCCTATAGCGATGCAGATGTCACGGTCAACGAGTCCAACGCATTGACGCTGGCTCAAGCACTGCATGACAAATTGGCCTTGCTAGGCTTACAAGCGTTGAATGTTCGTGCTGTAGGAATGTTGGCCCCTCAAGGTGAAAGCGCCGTTGACAGAGTAGTGGTGCTTGCCAGTCATCCCAATTAAAGATTGACGCAAAACTCTCATTATTGGGTTAAAGACATACGATGTTGGTAAGACGTAAAAGGGCTGTTCAAGGACAGCCCTTTTTTGATGGCTTAGACTTAGTCGCGGATGAGCGACATAAATTCGGCGCGAGTGCTGATATCCGTCTGAAATGTACCTTTCATCGCAGAGGTTTTCATCGCGGAGTTTTGTTTTTCGACACCACGCATCATCATACACATATGTTTGGCTTCGATAACCACGCCACAACCCAGAGCACCTGTCACTTGCATAATGGTATCGGCGATTTGGGTGGTGAGATTTTCTTGAATCTGCAAGCGACGCGCATACATGTCCACAATACGAGCGACTTTTGATAAACCCAGTACCTGGCCATTAGGTATATAGGCTACGTGCGCCTTGCCAATGAAGGGTAATAAATGATGCTCACATAATGAGTACAGCTCAATATCTTTTACCACCACCATCTCTCGTGAATCCGAGGGGAATAAGGCATTGTTAACGACATCGTTAAGTGATTGGTCGTAGCCGCGATTCAAAAATTTGAATGCTTTAGCGGCGCGATCTGGGGTGTCAACCAGTCCTGGGCGTTGCAAGTCTTCACCGATTTCCTCGATGATTTTGGCAAACGAATCTCGCATGTGTATCTCTCTTTTTTTGATAGTGTTCGCATGGTAGCAGAAGCCCATTAGGTGATAAACTCTGTTTTTTTACATGGGTTTAGAAAATGGACCACACCGAGTTATACGATCTGAAAACCATAAGAGATTGGCTGCGCTACAGTGTGAGTCAATTTTTCGAGCACGATGTGTTTTTGGGTCATGGATGTGACGATCCTTGGCAGGAGGCGCGTCGTCTTGTGCTACGTTCACTGCATTTACCGGTGGAGAGTGGCGACGATATTTTAGATGCGCGATTGATTAGCAAAGAAAAATTGCTTCTCGCGGAACGTCTTGTTGCCCGCTGTATCGACAAGGTACCCACGGCCTACTTGATAGGTGAGGCGGAGTTTGCCGGCATAAATTTTGTCGTCAGTCGAGATACGTTGGTGCCACGCTCTCCCTTTGCCGAGCTCATACTCAAACATTTTGACGGAATTTGCGCGCTACCCCCCAATCCGCTGGTGCTTGATATGTGCACTGGATCGGGATGTATTGGTATTGCGTGCGCATTGCATTTGGATGCTCAGCAGGTGGATTTGGTTGATATTTCTGCACCCGCCCTCGCTGTGGCCGAAGAAAATGTTGCTATTTATGGTCTCGAGGACCGCGTCAATGTGATCCGGTCAGACCTATTCTGTAAGGTGGGTGAGCATCAGCGGTATGATTTGATCGTGTCAAATCCTCCTTATGTCGATGCGTATGACATGGCAACGTTACCGGGTGAGTATTTACATGAGCCTACGTTGGGGTTAGCGGCAGGAGAGGATGGCCTTGCGTTGGTTCACACCATCTTAGCGCGTGCGGGTGACTTCTTAATGCCGGAAGGGTATTTAATTGTTGAGGTTGGCAATTCATGGCCAGCCTTGGTGGCGGCATATCCCAATGTTCCATTTCAGTGGCTCGAGTTTGAACGCGGTGGACATGGTGTGTTTGTATTAACCGCAGCTGAATTGGCCCAACATTTTGCCGCGGCGTAGCATGCCTTAGCTTCTGGCTTTATAATGCATACTTTTTTACATCAAGCGACGAGAGATTATGTCTGGCAATAGTATCGGTAAACTGTTCACGGTAAGTACCTTTGGTGAAAGTCACGGGCCAGCGTTGGGGTGTGTCATTGATGGCTGCCCACCAGGACTGGAAATTGATGTTGAGTTTATCCAGCGTGAACTTGATCGTCGCAAACCCGGAACCTCGCGTTTTACCACACAGCGTCGAGAAGATGACGAAGTTGAAATTCTGTCAGGTATGTTTGAGGGAAAAACCACGGGTACCTCTATTGGTTTAGTGATTCGCAACAAGGATCAGCGTTCAAAAGATTACGCCAATATTGCAGAGACTTTTCGCCCAGCGCACGCCGATTACACCTATACCCAAAAATACGGTTTTCGAGATTACCGCGGTGGCGGACGTTCTTCGGCGCGTGAAACCGCCATGCGTGTAGCGGCCGGCGCCTTTGCTAAAAAGTATTTGTTTGATCGCTATGGCGTTAAGGTGAGAGGGTATATGTCTCAGCTTGGACCTGTGAAAGTGGCGTTTAAAGATTGGAATGAAGTCGATAATAACCCTTTCTTTGCACCCAATGCCGAGGTGGTGCCTCAACTAGAAGAATATATGATTGCTTTGAATAAAGAAGGCAATTCGGTGGGTGCCAAAATAACGATTGTGGCTGAGGGCCTGCCACCCGGCCTCGGTGAACCCGTATTTGATCGTCTTGACGCTGAGATTGCCCATTCATTAATGAGTATTAACGCTGTGAAGGGCGTTGAAATCGGTGACGGTTTTGCTGTGGTGGCGCAAAAGGGGACTGAACACCGTGACGAACTGACCCCTGAAGGCTTCACGAGTAACCATGCGGGCGGTATTTTAGGTGGTATTTCTACAGGGCAAGATATTGTCGCTCATATTGCCTTAAAGCCAACCTCCAGTATTCGCCTCCCAGGGCAGAGCATTAATACCCGTGGTGAGTCCATTGAAGTAATTACCAAAGGCCGTCACGACCCTTGTGTTGGTGTGCGGGCGACCCCCATTGCCGAGGCGATGATGGCCATCACACTGCTTGACCATATCTTGCGCCAACGCGGCCAAAATGCCGATGTCACCTGTTCTACACCTGTGATCCCTGGCGCTCGATAGGCCAGGGGCGCTATGCCATATTGGCGTCTCTCTTCTTTTTACTTTAGCTACTTTTTTGCCGTTGGCGTGTGGATGCCATTCTGTGCGCTTTATTTTGACAGCAAGGGATATTCGACAACCCAAATTGGTTTGTTGGTCGCCATGATCTCCATGACCCGGATTATTGCTCCTAATCTATGGGGTTGGTTGGCGGACAAAACTCAGCGCAGAATGGCCATTGTGAAAATGGGTTTGTGCATGGCACTGGTGGTGTTCAGTGCTATCTATGCTAGCGACAGTATGGCCTCGATGTTGCTCGTTGTGATCGGCTATACCTTCTTTCTCAATGCCGTGATGTCACAATTCGATGTGCTTACCCTTCGATTTTTGGGTGATCAGCATGCGAAATACGGGCGAATTAGATTGTGGGGTTCGTTAGGTTTTATAGCGGCGGTATTACTCGCTGGTGGTTTATTCGACGTGGTTAGCATCAGTCATCTTCCAGCGGTGGTGATAATAGGTTTGTTGGTGTCCGCGGTGATTCCATGGTCGCTTAACGAGCCCGTTGAGCCTCGTCACGATGATACGCTGTTTAGTAGTCGCCTGTTTTTAAACACGTTACGACAACCTGCCACCTTGGCGTTTCTAGGGGCGGCCTTCCTATTACAGATCAGTCATGCGCCTTACTACACATTTTTTTCGATATATTTGGAAGACCATGGCTATTCACGTATTCAAATTGGCTCGCTTTGGGCGTTTGCTGTTATGGCGGAAGTGGCGATGTTTACGCAAACCCATCAGCTTTTGCGTCGATACTCTGTACGTTTTTTGATGCTTTTGGCGATGTGGGCGGCCGCGGTTCGCTGGAGCGGTACAGCACTCATGGCTGATAATTTATGGATGTTATTAGTTTTGCAAACCTTACATGCCTTCACCTTTGCGGTTTTTCATGCGGCCAGTGTGGATTTTGTCCGACAGCATTTTTCATCGCGAAGCCAAGGCCAGGCGCAGAGCTTGTTAAATGCGACCAGCTTTGGTGCTGGGGCGGCGCTGGGTGCTTATGGTAGTGGCCTGCTGTGGGATGGTTGGGGTATGCTTACCTATTATATGGCTGCGAGCGCGGCCGTTATCGGGGCAATAGCCATCGGGTATTTTGTGCGCTCGCCATCAACTGAGACGTCAAAATGCAGCGTGTAAAAAGACTTTATAAAAGATATTTGCGAACCATCATATTGGCGGTTGCTGCAACCGCCACGTTTGTCTGGTCGGCCATCGATATGTTTGGTGTCGACCCAGGCGAAATGTGGCAGTTCTTCAAGCTGAGCGGCTTGGGACTGATGGTCATTATTGTCATGGCGGCAGGGTTGGCAACAGCCTTAAAGCTGTTGCGTCGATAACCTTTTAAGCAAGATTAATATCTATACCTAGCGCCAAACTTATTTCATTGATATCGACCACGAGTGCATCGATGTCCACTTGATCGGCGACCTGCACCACAACGTCAGCTTCAAACATAGGATCTCCGCTCATGGCAGCACTGGTTATCCTACTTTCCATTTGCTTGACGTTGATATTGTTCTTTTCAAGTGCTTGACTCACGGATTTCACAATCCCGGGCCGATCAGGGCCGATAATATTGAGTTCAATTTCCATCAGCGATGTGTGTTTATCGCTGTTGGTGTGCTCAGTAACAATCGTGAGGCCCTCGGCTTTCAGGCCTTGAAGAGCTTGGCATAGATTGTCCGTTTCGCTGTCATCGACGGCGATCAAGACAATACCCGTAAATTTACCCGCCAATTGTGACATGTTGCTTTCTAGCCAGTTGCCACCGTGTGATGAAATGACATCGGCTAAGCGCTTGACTAAACCGGGCTTATCTTCACCTATAAAGGTAAACACAATATGTTTTAACATGTGCTATGTTCCTTGTTGTTTGAGGATCAGTATAACTGTACTTAAATGATCTTCCACATGGATTTTTAAGGAGATAGGTATGATGTTTAAAAAAATTGCAGCCACAGCTTTTGCGAGTTTGTTGCTGTCCGGTATTGCGCAAGCCGATGCATTACAATCCGCCATCGATGGTGATCACCGCAGTGACAAAAATAGTGCGCGCGATGAGTTTCGTCGTCCCTACGAAACACTCTCATTTTTCGAAGTTAAGCCTACCAATAAAGTGGTTGAGATTTGGCCAGGTGGTGGTTGGTACACCGAGATTCTCGCGCCTTTCTTACGTGACAATGGGCAGTTAGTGGCTGCACATTTTCCTGAACAGGACAAGGAGGGTTACTTTAAGCGCTCACGCGATGCCTATTTGAAAAAGTTGGCTGCCAATCCTGACATTTACGACCGCGTTGAAGTGACCGCCGTGCATCCCCCAGAGCATGACAAAATGACAGCGCCAGGCACGGCTGACAATGTGTTGACGTTTCGCAACGTACATAATTGGACCAAAATGGGGATCGATCAGATGATGTTTGATGCCTTCTATGATGCCCTGAAACCAGGTGGCATACTGGGTGTGGTTGAACATCGTGCCCCAGAGGATGCTAGCCTTGAATACATGAAAGAGAGCGGTTATGTCACAGAGGCCTATGTCATAGACTTAGCTAAACAATCGGGATTTACGCTGATTGAGAGCAGTGACATCAATAACAATGCCGCGGATACCAAAGACTACGAAAAAGGGGTGTGGACGTTGCCTCCTACGTTAGCGATGAAAGATAAAGATCGTGAGCGTTTTGTGGCGATAGGCGAAAGTGATCGCATGACCCTCAAATTTGTTAAACCTGAATGATTGAAGTGCCACTCAAAGAGCTCTCTGCAGACGCGCTGCAGGGAGTTCTCGAGGAATTTATTAACCGCGATGGCACAGATTACGGCGAGATTGAGCTTACGTTGAGTCAAAAATCGCAGCAGTTATTGCAGCAGTGGCGTCGAGGAGAGATTGTGTTAGTGTTTGACCCAGACTCTGAAACGACGACCTTTTTAGGGCGTGAAGAGTGGCGCCATGTAAAGCACGCGATTGAGTAGATGCTTGTCTGTATTTTTTATGGGACAATTTACCTTTTCATAGGTCGAGGGATTCCCCCATGCTAGATGCCGCTGACCACGTGCTTGATGCGACAGGTTTACTTTGCCCGGAGCCCGTCATGTTATTGCACAACAAGGTTCGTGATATGTCGGTTGGACAAACGTTGCGTATTATTGCGACAGACCCTTCGACACAGCGTGATATTCCCAAGTTTTGTCTGTTTCTTGGCCACGAATTAATCCTTCAACACGCGAATAGCGAGTATTTTGAATACCTGATAAGAAAATGCTAGCGCATTATGTACCCCAGCGCTTTGACTGCGCTGATTTAGTGAGACTTTTTAACGATACGTTTCTTGGCGCTTACAATACGCGGCTGGTATCCGGGGGCGATGAACCGTTATACAGCCCCGCGGATGGGCTCCAACCAGCGACTATTGTCTTCGCTCATGACTATTTTTCGAGTGGACTGCATGAGATAGCGCATTGGCTTATCGCCGGCGAGCATCGACGTTTACAACAGGATTATGGCTATTGGTACTGCCCTGATGGACGCGATGCATTACAACAAGCGGCCTTTGAACAGGTAGAAATTGCTCCCCAGGCCTTAGAATGGATTCTTACCAAAGCATGCGGCAGAGCGTTTAGGCTTAGTCTAGATAATTTAACTGGGGATGTTGGCGACGTCCGTCCTTTTGCTGAGGCCGTTTATCGCCGCGTGTTAATGTATGTAAAGCAGGGTCTCTCTGTTCGAGCGGACGCAATGCGTCAGGCATTGGTTGGTTTTTACAGCACCCATCTAGAATTAAAGGCCCATGACTTTACTATTGAGGAAATATATCGCCCGTGAGCACATCACCCTTGCGTATTGTCGCCGACGAAAACATCCCGGCGCTAGAAATCTTTGAGTCATTGGGCCCTGTGATACGTCTCCCTGGTCGCACCATGTCGTCCGTTGATGTGGCCGAGGCCGATGTTCTACTTGTCAGGTCGGTGACCAAGGTCAATGCTTCCTTGCTATCAGGTAGTCGGGTCAAATTTGTCGGTACAGCAACCATCGGTATCGATCACCTTGATACCGATTACCTCAATCAGCAAGGTATCGCCTGGAGTAATGCGCCAGGATGTAACGCCAATTCTGTTGCCGAATATGTGTTAAGCGCCTTGTGCCACTTCTATCGTTCTGGGCTTGATCAGTTAATGGGTAAAAAGGCGGGTATTGTTGGCTTTGGTAACGTGGGCAAACTGGTGGCCACAAAATTACGCATGTTAGGTATGCAGGTCGAAGCTTATGACCCATTGCTTAATCGAGCCATGTATTCGCCCCTACAGAGTTTGGAGCGTGTGTTTGATGCCGACGTACTCTGTATCCATGCACCCTTAACTGAGCATGGGCGTTTTCCTAGCTACCACATGATTGCCTCTCGGCATTGGCAACATCTAAGGCAAGGCGCCTGTCTGATTAGCGCAGGACGTGGCGGTGTTGTTGCTGATGATGAGCTTGCTGCTATGATAATCAAGCGTCCTGATGTTCGGACAGCTATTGATGTCTGGGAGAACGAACCCAGTATCAATTGGGAGCTGGCCGAGCAAGTAACCCTCGCTACGCCGCACATCGCTGGCTATAGCTATGATGGCAAAGTGGAGGGGACTCACATGATTTATCAGGCGTTGCTCGGCCACTTTGATCGCCGAGATAGGCATCGCTCTCCTCGACACAGCCAGCGGCAGCTAATCGATTTAAAAGGTATTCCAAGTCATCTACAGATACATCACGCCATTCAGACCGTGTACAACATTGCCTCAGACAGTGAGCGTTTTAAAGCGTTGCTGAAGGCCCCTTTGCATGAGCGTGCCAGTCTATTTGATGCTTTACGCAAACATTATCCTGTGCGACGTGAATGTTCCCACTACCTACTCGAAGGGCTCAGTGGTGATGCTACGCTGCGGTCACAGGCCATGGCATTGGGGTTCGCTCTGTGACCTTACGAGTAGGACTTCTCATCAATCCCTGGGCTGGTATTGGTGGTCCAGCGGGTTTAAAGGGCAGTGACGGGGCGGATATTGTGGCTGAAGCGCTGGCTAGAGGTGCCAATCCGCAAGCACAGCAGCGCGTTTTACAGGCACTTCAAGCGCTGGAGAATGAATCTGATCGCATGACGTGGTTGACTGCCGGTGGTGACATGGGCGAAGCGGTCTGTCGACTGGCGGGTTTCGAGCCGATATTGGTTGGTTCTCCACAATCTGAGCCCAGTACGGCAAGCGATACGGAACGATTGGCAACAGCCCTGCTTGAACACGGCGTCGATGTGCTGTTGTTTGCTGGTGGTGACGGCACGGCCAGAAATATCTTCAATGCGGTGGGCAGCAATTTGCCAGTGATTGGGTTACCGGCAGGGGTAAAAATGCATTCGGGTGTCTACGCCGTGAGTCCCACAGCGGCGGCGCTTGCTATTGCCACCTTAGCACGGGGTGAGGTGGTTGCCGCCCAGCATGCTGAAGTGCGCGACATCGATGAAGCGGCCTTTCGCCGCGGTATTGTTAAAACATCTTATTATGGAGACATGCTTGTTCCCGCTGTGGATGAATTGCTGCAGGGCGTCAAATCTCCCGGCCAAGCCGGTGAGGAAGAGGTCCTGTTTGCGATTGCCGAGACGGTCACTGAAACCATTGATGAGGCCCACTTAACGGTGCTGGGTCCGGGATCTACCACCTTGCATATTTGTGAGCATTTGGGTCTTGAAGGCAGTCTATTGGGCGTGGATGTTCTCAAAGGCACCCGTCTATTGCAGCAGGATATCAGTGAAGCGTCATTGTATGAATTGCTGAGCAATTACACGGGGCCCATACGCTTATACATTACGGCCATCGGTGGTCAAGGGCATATCATCGGTAGGGGGAATCAGCAACTTAGTGCGCGCATATTGCGTCGTATTGGGCGCGACAATGTGTGTGTTGTGGCGTCGCGTCAAAAGCTTGCTAGCCTTGCTGGAAAACCTTTTGTTATCGATAGCGGCGATCCTGAATTGGACCGCGCTTGGGCTGGCCCGATGCGTGTCATATGTGACTATCGCGAGCAGGTTTTATACCCGTTAGGTCGGGCAGTGGAGAGCGGGCATGCATGAGTTGTTAGGTGTTTGGGTGGTACTGCCCGCGTGTGTCGCTATTGCCGTTGTGCTATATACCCGAGAAGTGATTTCGGCCTTATTGGCAGCCATGTTATGTGCCGAGGCTCTACTTCTCATGGGAGGGCAACAGAGCGTTTTAGGGGCACCCGCGGCGGTAGTTGACCGTGGCTTGGCGGTTTTCGCGTCGCAAGGTAACGTCAAAGTACTCGCTTTTAGTCTTCTAATTGGGGCCTTTCTCGCCCTTATTCGTTATTCCGGTGGTGTTGCCGCGACAGTGAGGCGACTGGTCAGTATGGGCGTGGCCAATTCGTCACGTCGAGCGGGTTTATTGAGTTTTCTGGTAGGGTTGGTGTTATTTATTGAGAGTAATCTCAGTATTTTAACGGCGGGTATTGTGTCGCGAGGATTGTTTGATCGCTTTGGGATGAGTCGAGCTCGTCTTGCCTACATCGTCGATGCGACGGCGGCCCCGGTATGTATTCTCTTGATGATGAATGCCTGGGGCGTGTTTGTTTTCGCACTTATTCAAAACCAGGGCGTGGCTGAGCCTGGTGAGGTTTTACTAGGGACGATCGGGTACAATTTTTATGCATGGATTGCGTTGGGATTGGCCTTCTATACGGTTTGGACTGGGCGTGTTTTCGGCGCGCTAAAGCGCTTTGAAGCTAGACCAGTCAAGGCTTTACATGACGTGAGCCAAGAGCCGCAAGATGGTAAAAGCCGTTACATGCTGTTGCCGTTTGCAGCGCTACTCATCACCATGTTATTAGGTTTGTACTTTACCGGCGATGGAAATATGCGCCGCGGTGATGGCGGTATGTCGATCTTATTTGCGGTGCTGCTCGGCACAGGTGTCGCCTACGGCGTGTTGCGATTTGACAAGCGTTTTCGCCATGCGCAGTTAATGGATTTATCTTTTAAGGGTATCGGTGAGTTACTGCCTATGGTGATGATACTGTTGCTCTCGATAGCGCTTGGAAGCTCACTCAAAGCATTGGGTACCGGCATCTACATTGCCTCGGTAGCCGGGGAGCACTTGCCGCTGTGGGCGATAGCGCCGTTAGTTTTTTTGTCGGGAGCTGTCGTCGCCTTTACTACCGGAACCTCGTGGGGTACGTTTGCGATTATGATACCTATTGCCGTGCCGCTAGCTGTAACCACCGGATTGCCGATTGAGTTACTTGTAGCGGCAGCCTTAGGAGGTGGCGTGTTTGGCGACCATTGCTCGCCGATATCAGACACTACCGTGGTCTCTGCACTGGCTGCCGGGTGTGATGTGTTAGACCACGTTTGGACACAGCTACCTTACGCTCTATTTGGGGCTGCTCTGACCAGCGTGGCTTACCTTGTGGTGAGTGTCGTTTAACCTAACTTGTGGAAACACAATTTATTGCCGTCGGGATCTTTCACGTATGCTCCATAAAAGGTTGGCATGCGCTCTCCAGGGGCACCATCGCAGGTCGCACCAAGAGACAATGCCAGTTCATGCATCGCATCGACTTGTTCGCGGCTGTCACAGCGTAACGCCAACATATTGCCGTTGCCGGGGTGGTTAGGTTGACCGTCGTAAGGGGTACAAATGGCAAAAGTCGCTTGCGACATGTCTTTACCAAAAAATTGAATGCGGGGGAAACCAAACAACGCTTTTCCGCCCAATGCCTCAGCGATAGGCGTATAAAACGCTTTAGCTGCTTCCATGTTACTTACCCCAATGGTGGCATATCCTAGCATGCAGACGCTCCTAATTTTTGTTGAGTGAATTGACGATAGCGTCAGCATTGCGACGACGCGCTGCCTCAGCTATGTCCTTTGATACCACTGTCTTGCCAATGGGCATGAGGGCCATTAACGCCAGTTTTACATGTTGAATGGCAAAAGGGATACCTATAATGGTGATGGCCAGGAATAGCGCGGAGGTTAAATGCGCCAAGGCTAACCATATGCCAGCTAAAAATAACCAAATGATATTCCCAATAAGACCCAGAGTGCCGGTGCCGATGTCCTCCTCGCCTTTAAGCTCCTTACGATCGATGGCTTCTCGTCCAAATGGCCAGAACATAAAGCTGCCAAACACAAAACAGGCTTTGCCCCAAGGGATGCCAATGATGCTAATAAAAGCTAGTAAACCATAGAACCACCAGAGAAGGCCCATGATGACCCCGCCTAACAAAAACCAGATAATATTGCCAAGAAGCCTCATGGGGCGGTGTCCTTATATTTGTTTGTAAGTGCTTAAAAAGCGTTCCAGCGCAGAAATGGCACGTTCAAGATCATCAACCCGTGGTAAAAATACCAGGCGGAAATGATCGGGGGTTTTTAAGTTGAATCCTGTGCCGTGGACGAGCAGAACCTTTTCTTGTCTCAGAAAATCTAGGACAAACTGTTCATCATTGCTAATGTTGAAACGCTTGATATCGATCTTGGGGAACATGTAGATAGCGCCCTTAGGTTTGACGCAGCTAATGCCTGGAATGGCATTGAGCATCTCAAAAGCAACGTCACGCTGAGCGCCCATGCGACCCGTTGGGAGGACCAAGTCATTGATGCTTTGATAACCGCCCAGAGCCGTTTGAATAGCCCACATCGTGGGGACGTTGGCACATAAGCGCATCGAACTCAGCATATCTAAGCCCTGTATGAGATCTTTTGCGCGGTATTTGGGGCCACTCACAATCATCCAGCCAGAACGGAAACCCGCCGCACGATAAGACTTAGAAAGACCATTCATGGTGAGGGTTAAAATATCTTCCGACAGGGATCCCAAGGGAATATGCTTCGCGCCATCGTAGAGTATTTTGTCGTAGATTTCGTCGGCCAAGATGATCAAATTATGTTCGCGTGCCAGATCGACAATCGCCTGCAGTGTATCCCTTGAATACACGGCCCCTGTTGGATTGTTAGGGTTTATGACCACGATGGCTTTGGTATGCGAGGTGATCTTGGACTTTATGTCATCAATGTCTGGGGCCCAATCGTCTTGTTCGTCGCAGACATAGTGGACAGCGGAGCCGCCAGATAATGTCGCTGCCGCTGTCCAGAGCGGATAGTCGGGGGAGGGCACTAAGACTTCATCACCATTGTTCAGCAAGGCTTGCATGGCCATCACAATTAATTCGCTGACGCCGTTACCAATGTAAATATCACCTATTTCCACATTGCGGATACCGGTTTTTTGGCATTCCTGCATAATGGCTTTACGCGCCGAAAAAAGGCCTTTGGATTCAATATAGCCTTGTGAATTGGGCAGGTTGTATATCACGTCTTGGATAAGTTCTTCGGGGGCGTCAAAACCAAATGGCGCTGGATTGCCGATGTTGAGTTTCAACACGCGCATCCCATCCTCTTCCATGCGAGTCGCTTCGTCTAGTACGGGGCCACGAATGTCGTAGCAAACCTTATCCAATTTGTTTGATTTTTTATAAACGTTCATACCTGTCCTGACGGTGTATTTACGCCACCGTGCGAAACCCTGTTGTAGATGTCGATGCCTAGGGTAAACTTTCACCTCCAAGCCATCAGCCGTGGCAGATTGTAGCGTTTTCAAAAGGTAATAGCGATGGGCCAAGACAAAGTCTTAAAGAGTGACGATGAGTGGCGTCAGCAACTCACGGAAGAAGAGTTTTATGTGTGCCGGCAGCAAGGCACAGAACGCGCTTTTACAGGCATTTATTGGGATGAAAAAAGGGCGGGTCAATACCGCTGTAAGTGCTGTGATGCCGCGCTATTTAGCAGCGAAGGTAAATTCGACTCCGGCTGTGGTTGGCCTAGTTTTTATCAAGCCCTAGATCCCGCTAAAATTATCGAACTGAGAGATACGTCTCACGGTATGATTCGTACAGAAATACGCTGCGCCCGTTGCGATTGTCATTTAGGTCATGTTTTCCCAGATGGCCCGGCCCCGACAGGTATTCGTTACTGCGTGAATTCCGCATCAATTACCCTCTATCCAGAGGATTAAGGAGACCCTTGTGACAGCGACCCGTGTTGTTGACATTATCAAAGAAAATGTTGCCGTAGGCAGCGAGGTATTATTGCAAGGTTGGGTGCGAACACGACGCACCTCTAAAGCCGGCATCTCGTTCATTGAGCTCAACGATGGCTCAAGTCTGGCTGGGGTACAAATTGTGGTGCCTGAAGAGGCGCCTAACTACGCCACGGAGGTGGTGAAGTTATCGGCTGGGTGTGCCATTGAAGCTCGTGGTACTGTGGTTGCCTCAGAAGGGCAAGGGCAAGCCTTAGAGGTACAAAGTCGAGACATCGTTGTACACGGATGGGTGGATGATCCTGAAACATACCCCATTGCTAAGAAGCGCCATACCTTTGAGCATTTACGCACTGTCGCTCATCTCAGGCCGCGTACCAATGCCATTGGCGCCGTCACTCGGTTGCGAAATACAGTGGCCAATGCCATTCACAACTACTTTTATCAGCAGGGCTTTTGCTGGATTAACACTCCGCTCATTACCTCTAGCGATTGTGAAGGCGCCGGTGAGATGTTTCGTGTGTCCACGCTTGATTTGACGAATTTGCCGCGTGATGACAAGGGTGCCATTGATTTTAGAGAGGACTTTTTTGGCCGCGAAAGCTTCCTGACAGTGTCTGGTCAATTAAACCTTGAGGCTTACTGTTTAGCCATGTCTAAGGTGTACACCTTTGGTCCGACCTTCCGTGCTGAAAATTCGCACACGTCTCGCCATCTCGCTGAGTTTTGGATGGTGGAGCCTGAAGTGGCTTTTGCTGATTTACAGGCCAATGCGGCGTTAGCCGAAGATTTCATCAAGCATATATTGCGTGCTGTCATGGCCGACTGTGCAGACGATATGGCGTTTTTCAACACAAGAGTTGACGACCAAGCCATCGCCCGCATTGAAAATGTCATGAATACCCGTTTTGTTCATATCGATTACACCGACGCTATCAACATATTGCTCAAATGCGGCAAGTCTTTTGAATACCCGGTGACATGGGGTATCGATTTGCAATCTGAGCACGAACGATTCCTCGCCGAGGAGTACGTGAAAGGGCCTGTGGTGGTTAAGAATTACCCTAAAGACATCAAGGCGTTCTACATGCGTCTGAATGACGATGAGAAGACTGTCGCCGCCATGGATGTATTGGCTCCTGGGATCGGCGAGATTATCGGTGGTAGCCAGCGGGAAGAGCGCCTAGATGTTCTTGATAGCCGTATCGATGCCCACATGCGTGAAGAGCTTTGGTGGTATCGAGATTTACGCCGCTATGGCACGGTTCCCCACGCGGGCTTTGGTATGGGATTTGAGCGTATCCTGAACTATATCAGTGGTATGGAGAATATACGCGACGTGATTCCTTATCCTCGCGTACCACAGAGTTTGCATTTTTAAGGCAGTGCTCTGTTGATGTGATCGGCGTACCTTGCGTGATCCACAAAGCTGGCTGTACCGGCATTGTCTCCTTGTGAGACAACGCCTACCAGCCGGCCTTGCTGGATGATTGCGCCACCTGAGGCGCCTTTAAACGCCCAGCAATTGATGCTGGTCTGCGTTTCATCCAGCATCGTGTGACTTGGATAGCATTGCTCCTGATAGGTGAGTACTTCACCGCCACGGCCTAATCCCTTATCACCACTATAACCCGCCAGCGTGACAGCCCCACCATTGTAGTCGGCGAGTCCAAGACTAAGGACAGTCCCGGGTAGCGAGGTCTCCGTTCGCAATAATGCCCAGTCGTTTTTTATAGAGCCACCATGGATAACTATATGGGCTTCTCTCTCGTGCCATATGCCACTAGTGTCCGCGATTTGAAAAATGATGCGTTTGCCAAGGTTGTGATAGTGTTCAATGCAGTGCCATGCGCTTAACAGCCATCGGCGTTGCTTGTATCGATCATCGAGCAATGTGGCCGAGCATTGTTCAATAAAATGTTGAGGTTCTAAACGTATTTGACGCTCCGATGGAATGGTCAGTTTACCAATAGCTAATAAATAAGACGGACTTTGGTGATCGAAAATACGTCGTTCATCCGCCAAAGTAGCGCATGACATAAACATAGAAAATATCACCGAAAGGCGTATGATATTTTTTTTGAGGCGTAATAAGCGTGGCATGTTTATACTCTCTTACAGCCAATATTGAAATGCAACAATATTTTAAATATGTATTAATTTCATTGATTTATTAACTAAACTTAATGTGGTTTGTTTTTTTATGTGGGGACTGTCTCGTCAAAAAATGCGTGCTATTGGTCATCGAGGTTGTCGCGGCCCGCATCAAGAGAATTCGTTACAAGCGATAAAATGGGCATTTGACAATGGCGCATGGGCGGTTGAAGTTGATGTTTGGCTTATCGAAGGCGAGTTGGTGTTAATACATGATCGTCGTGCCCATGCCTATACGGGGGCCACAGGATTTATCAAAAATATTCCTTTGACCAAGCTGCGGGAAGTTATGGAAGTCCCGACTCTCGCCGATGCGCTTCATGCTGTACCTAGCAATCGAGGGATAAATATAGAAATCAAGGATCCTGAAGCGATTGAGCTTTGTACCAGTTTAGTCACGCGCTATGTTGAGCTTGGCTATATCCGATGGGACCAAATCCTTTTCTCGAGTTTTGATCATCGCATTTTGGCAGATATAAAGCGTGTTCATCACCGCGCCAACATTGCGCCTCTTTTTGCCAATATCCCGTTGCAAATCTGTGGTTACGCGAGTCGACTCGATGCCGTTGCTATCAACATGGACGTCGATTGTCTAGACCTTGAGACGGTTGAGCAAGCCCACGCCTATGGCTTGGCGGTGTATGTTTACACGGTGAACTGTGCCATCGATGTCGATATGCTGTCGAGTTGGGGAGTAGACGGGATCTTTTGCGACGATGTGTCGTGGTACATGGGATACCGTCACGACCTTTAGAAAGGCAGGGAGGATTAACCTCCCTGTGAAGCTAAACTAGGGCAGTAAATGCTGAACGGCATTGCGCTCTTCGACCAATTCCTGTTCTGTGGCCGTCATTTTGTCGCGGCTAAATTCATTGACTGGCAGACCTTGGACAATTGACCACTCGCCATGGCTGCAGCGACAAGGGAAGGAATAGATCAACCCCTCGGTGATGCCATAGCTGCCATCTGAATAAACACCCATGGAAACCCAATCATCACCCACAGTGCCAAGCGCCCAGCTGCGCATATGGTCAATGGCAGCATTGGCAGCTGACGCCGCAGAAGACGCGCCACGAGCTTTGATAATGGCTGCGCCGCGCTGCTGAACGGTAGGAATGAAGTCATTTTCATACCAAGCTTGCTCAACCAAGTCGGTGGCCGCCTGGCCATTCACTTTGGCATTGTAAAGATCCGGGTACTGTGTGGCTGAATGGTTGCCCCAAATGGTCATCTGCGTCACGTCATTGACGGTTTTGCCGGTTTTTTGGGCCAGTTGCGTCATAGCACGATTGTGATCCAGGCGAGTCATTGCCGTGAAGTTACGTGGGTCGATATCAGGCGCATTACGCTGAGTGATTAAGGCGTTGGTGTTGGCGGGGTTGCCGACGACAAGAACTTTAATATTTTTGCTGGCGTTATCGTTTATGGCCTTACCTTGCACAGAGAAAATAGCGGCGTTGGCTTCCAGCAAATCTTTGCGCTCCATGCCTGGTCCACGAGGACGGGCGCCAACCAGCAGGGCATAGTCGCTATCTTTAAATGCCACATTAGGATCGTCAGTGCAAATAACGTCGGCCAACAAGGGGAACGCACAATCGTCCAGTTCCATCTTAACGCCTTGCAGCGCATCCATTGCTGGCGTGATGTCCAGCAATTGCAGAATGACAGGTTGGTCGTCGCCAAGCATAGCGCCTGAGGCGATTCTGAAGAGGAGGGCATAGCCAATCTGGCCTGCTGCACCGGTAACGGTAACGCGTGCGGGTTGCTTCATTGTAACGTTCCTTTGCTAATCGTTAATGTGGAGATCACCACGGAAGGCCTGCATTCTAGCGCTACCAAAAGTGAATTGCTATCTACGGGGCTTTTGCACTTGAAATATTCAGTCTTTTTTACAAGGCAAAACCAGGGGATTTACGATGTAAAGATTTTCCTCGCCATGGGTTAATTTGAGTGCATATCCTTACCAATTCCCTTAAAATACGCGGCTTTTGAACCACCTGATGAACTGTCATGAGTACTACACCTTTGTTTATCGATGCTGGCGATCTAGCCCATCCCTCTGTTCCTAGCGAAGCTAATGCGACTGTCGTCGGTAAAACCGCCTTCAATAAATTACAAAAACGCCTACGTCGCTTGGTGGGGAGTGCTATCGAAGACTACAACATGATCGAAGAGGGTGATCGTGTAATGGTATGCCTGTCGGGCGGTAAAGATTCCTACACCATGTTGGAAATTCTAATGAGTTTACAACAGAGTGCGCCGGTGCATTTTGAATTAATCGCCGTTAACTTAGATCAAAAACAGCCGGGGTTCCCTGAGCATGTGTTGCCGGAGTATCTCAGTGGGCTAGGCGTTCCTTATCATATTCTCGAGCGCGATACCTACAGCATTGTTAAAGACGTTATCCCCGAGGGTAAGACCACGTGTGGTTTATGTTCACGCTTACGCCGCGGGTCATTGTATGGCTTCGCCCAGCAAATTGGCGCCACTAAAATTGCGCTTGGTCATCACCGCGACGATATTATTGAGACCATGTTTTTGAATATGTTTCATGGCGGTAAGCTAAAGGCGATGCCGCCCAAATTGCTCAGTGACGACAAACGCAATGTGTTGATTCGCCCATTGGCCTACTGTAAAGAAACCGATATTGAGAAATTTGCCAAGGCCAAAAACTTCCCTATCATCCCGTGTAATTTGTGTGGATCTCAAGAAAATCTGCAACGGCAAGCCATCAAAGCCATGCTGAGAGAGTGGGATCGCGTCCATCCGGGTCGAAGCGAGAGTATCTTTGCCGCGATAAAAAATGTGGCGCCGTCTCAGTTAGCCGATACGGCATTATTTAATTTTGTTGATCTCGAGCAGCAGCGCGCCGCGCCGGAAGCGCCGGATGAACATTTACTCCAACTGATCAATTTGTGAGAGCGTCATGTATTCTTTGATAAGACATTTGCTGTTTACGCTACCAACCGAGACATCGCACCGTGTCTCGATGGGATCTTTGGATACGCTAGAACGCTTGGGTCTGATCGGGCTTATAAGTCATGACATCGCCGATGATCCACGCCATGTGTTGGGGCTCACCTTTCCTAATCCCGTGGGACTTGCCGCCGGGCTCGATAAAAACGGCGATCACATTGATGCCTTGGCAGCCTTGGGCTTTGGTTATATCGAAATTGGTACGGTGACGCCGCGCCCCCAATCTGGCAATCCTCAACCACGTTTGTTTCGTTTGCCTAAAGCCAATGCCATCATCAATCGCATGGGGTTTAACAACAAGGGCATCGATTATTTAATTGAACGGGTTAAGGCCGCCAAATATCGCGGTATTTTAGGTATTAATATCGGTAAAAACTTTGATACCCCGGTCGAGCGTGCCGTCGATGATTATTTAATTTGTATGCGCAAGGCCTATCCCCATGCGAGTTATATCGCGGTGAATTTGTCTTCGCCGAATACACCCGGTCTGCGCGATCTCCAATTTGGTGAGCCATTGAATAATTTGCTAGCTGCTCTTAAAGCTGAGCAGCAGGTGCTGGCAGACTTGCATTCGGTGTATGTACCTCTAGTGGTCAAAATTGCCCCAGATATGATTGAAGACGATGTCGACACCGTGGCAAAAGCCTTACTCGATAATGGCATTGATGGCGTCATTGCCACCAACACGACCATTGATAAGCGCGCTGTGGCAGGGTTGCCTCATGGCGAAGAGGCTGGCGGCTTGAGTGGTGCACCGGTACGTGACAAAGCGACTAAAGTCATTGCTCGTTTGTCACAAGCCCTGGAAGGCCGTATGCCTATTATTGGCGTGGGTGGTATCGACTCTGGTGAGGCGGCGTTAGAGAAACAAAAGGCGGGCGCGGATTTAGTTCAAATTTATACGGGCTTTATTTATAAGGGACCTGCTTTAGTGGCAGAGTGCGCGAAAGCACTGAGAAAATGATCGACCTAGGCGGGTAGGCACTAGGTCGCTTGCCCGTTTTTGACGGGACTTGTAAGTCTTACCTAGTGATTAATTAATCCGGAGACACCGACACCGTCCCAGTGATCGCTTCGACCTTCACGCCAACCACAAATCCACTGGTTTCTGGCTTCACCGCCATTGTGGGGGCAATTGGTTTTTGACTTGCCAGTGATACCGGCACGGTAGCCACGGTTGAAACTGCGAGCACTGCTGTCTCTTTTTTGTTTTTTCATAGACTTACCTCTAGCTTGATTGATATCAGGGGTCGTCGAAAACCCGCTGAACCCCAGCTGGGGTATGATCAAGTTCAACAAGACTTGGCTAAAAAGTGAACTACAATTGCGATCTAAATAGCGAATTTTTAATTGCTTTAAGCTATTAGAAGTATCAATTACATTAAAATCTGATACTTACACAATACCCGCCGGGTGTTTTTATCAGATTTTTGAATATCAAAGTGTGTTTTAGGTATCAATCGATCTAAAACAGGGAGCGAAGCATGTCGCAACAGTTTTTTGCCATTTGTCCGAAGGGATTTGAAGAGCTCATTATCGATGAGCTACAAGCGTTGGGCGCCGAACAGTGTAAGGCCACTGTCGGTGGTGTGTATTTCTCAGGCGGTATGGATGTGGCCTATCGTGCCTGTCTTTGGAGTCGTTTGGCCAATAAGATTTTGTTGCCTCTTGCGAGCGAGCCTGTCAGGAATATTGACGATTTATACCGTGTCTGTCGCCGCGTAGCTTGGGATGAGCATCTTACCGTTGAGCGCACATTTGCGGTGGATTTCAATGGGCAGGCCTCCTTCGTTAGAAATACTCACTTTGGTGCCTTGAAAGTCAAAGATGCAGTGGTTGATTTCTTTAAGGAACACCATGGCGAACGCCCCTCAGTAGCCAAGCAGCGTCCTGATGTACAATTAAATGCCCATCTGAATAAGGGACAGTTCACGCTTTACTTGGATCTATCGGGTGAGAGCCTCCACCGGCGGGGCTATCGTTTGGATGGTGGGTTAGCACCTCTGAAGGAAAATCTTGCGGCCGCCATCCTCATTAGAGCGGGTTGGCCAGCGTTAGCAAAGCAGGGTGGCGCCTTGTTAGATCCGATGTGTGGTTCGGCGACGCTACTTATTGAAGGGGCGTTGATGGCGGCGGACATTGCGCCAGGGTTAGCCCGTGATTATTTCGGTTTTGATGGTTGGCTTGGCCATGTGCCATCGCTGTGGCGCCGACTCGTTGAGGAAGCTGAACAGCGCCGTGATGATGGGTTAGCCGCCGGATTACCAGAGATCCGTGGTTATGACGCCAGTGTGAAGGCACTTAATGCGGCCGATGAGAATATAGCCCGCGCGGGATTGTCTCAATTTGTTAGAGTCTCTCGCAAAGAGTTACAGCATTTTGCGGTGCCAACGCATACTCACATTACCCCCGGGCTGGTTGTCACCAACCCCCCTTACGGTGAACGCCTCGGTGATGAAGAGGCCCTTGTCCACCTCTATCAATATTTAGGTGAGCGGATGCGGCGAGGTTTTGTGGGGTGGCAATTAGCCATGATCACGGGCAATCCCGACCTTGGGAAACGCATGGGGCTGCGCAGTTACAAACAATATCAATTTAGGAATGGCAATATTCCCTCAAAATTATTGTTGTTTAAGGTTGAGCCTGATGCTTTTGTCATCGATGCCGCCAATCGCCCGGGTTCACACACACCACAAGACAAGCAGGACGTCGAGCCGCTGAGTGATAATGCGCAAATGTTTGCCAACCGATTACGCAAAAATCTACGTACCGTGGGTAAATGGGCAAAACAACGTGGTATTGAGTGCTATCGTCTATACGATGCGGATTTGCCCGAGTACGCGGTAGCTATTGACGTGTATGGTCCGCGGGTTCATGTCAGTGAATATGCACCGCCCAAAACGATTGACCCGATCGTGGCCCAGCAGCGTGTCGATGACGTGATGGCCATTGTGCCGGAGGTTCTGTCGGTCACTAAGGAGTGGGTATACCTTAAACAGCGTCAACGTCAAAAGGGCGCGGATCAATACAATAAATTTGATAGTCAACGCGACTATTTCGAAGTCAACGAAGGTTCGGTCCGGTTGTTGGTGAATTTAAGTGATTACTTGGATACTGGTTTGTTCTTGGACCATAGGCCTGTGCGCTTGGATATTGCTCAACGCGCTAAGGGTAAGCGCTTCTTAAATCTTTTTTGCTACACAGGAACAGCGACCGTGCATGCCGCCGCCGCGGGGGCTTGGTATTCTCTCAGTGTTGACATGTCCAACACCTACTTGCGTTGGCTAGCGAAAAATCTAGCCATTAACGGCTTAAGCGAATCCAAACACCGCACCGAAAGAGCCAATGTCGTGGATTGGCTAGCGGCAGAGGTTGATCAGCAGTTTGATCTGATTTTGCTTGATCCACCCACATTTTCAAACTCTAAACGGATGGAGGAGGTGTTCGACGTGCAGCGCGATCATGTAATGCTGGTGGAGCGCTGCATGGCACGTTTGGCCCCGGGTGGGTTGCTGATTTTTTCCAATAACTACCGACGCTTTCAAATGGATGCCGGATTAGCGCAAAAGTATCAGGTCCTAGATGTCACGGCCAGTACGATCGACAAGGACTTTGCAAGACACGCCAACATTCACAAATGTTGGCATATTCAGCACCACCCAGACTAGCGGCCGCGAATCTTCGGTTTGCCGCCGCGTTGTTTCGGCATATGACGGGGCGTTTTAGGCAGGCCATTGTGTTGGGTGGCAAAGGGTTGTCCGCCTTGTTTCGCAAAGGCCCCGCGGGGCTGCTCGCGAGGAATCAAATGCTTTTTACCGTTACCGATCAGATCGGTACGCCCAAGACGTTTGAGTGCCTCGCGAAGCAATGGCCAATTTTCTGGGTCGTGATAACGCAAAAAAGCCTTGTGTAGACGGCGGGCTTTTAACCCCTTGGCGGTAAATACCTCTTCGCTGGTGCGCGTCACGCGGCTTAGAGGATTCTTCTCGGTATAATACATCGCTGTGGCGTTAGCCATGGGCGAGGGGTAAAAGGTTTGGACTTGGTCTGCCCGAAACCCATTTCGCTTAAGCCATAACGCAAGATTCATCATGTCTTCATCACTGGTACCTGGATGGGCAGCGATAAAGTAGGGGATGAGGTACTGTTCTTTGCCCGCCGCTTTAGAGTATTTATCGAACATTTCCTTAAAGCGATCGTAGGTGCCCATGCCGGGCTTCATCATTTTGCTTAACGGCCCTGTCTCTGTGTGTTCAGGGGCGATTTTAAGATAGCCACCAACGTGGTGTTTTACCAATTCTTCCACGTACTCTGGCGTCTCCACCGCTAAGTCATAGCGCAAGCCAGAGGCGATTAAAATACGCTTCACGCCTGCAATATCGCGACCCTTGCGATAGAGATTGATTAAGGGTGTCTGATCTGTATTTAAATTTTTGCAAATCGTGGGGTAAATACAGGCTGGACGGCGACAGCTCTCCTCGATTTCTTTGCTCTTGCAGGCCAGACGCCACATATTGGCTGTTGGCCCGCCAAGGTCAGAAATAGTACCTGTAAAACCTGGCGTCTTGTCTCGAATATTCTCAATTTCGCGCAGAATGGAATCTTCCGAGCGGCTTTGAATAATGCGCCCTTCGTGCTCTGTAATCGAACAAAATGAACAACCGCCAAAGCAGCCGCGCATGATGTTGACCGAGAAACGGATCATTTCATACGCAGGAATGCGCGCATCACCATATTTAGGATGGGGAACGCGCTGATAAGGCAATTCAAACACCGAATCGAGCTCGTCGGTTTCAAGCGGCACCGGTGGTGGATTTTGCCACACAAAACGCTGACCGTGTTTTTGAACCAAGCTACGTGCGTTGCCGGGATTTGTCTCTAAATGGAAAACGCGTGACGCGTGCGCGTATTTAACTTTATCGCTCATGACCTCTTCAAAGGCTGGCAGAATAATCGTGGCGTCTTTGGCGGTTTTAGCCGCAGCGAGTTTATCTAAGTCAACGACGTTAACGACACTCGTATCATCATCGCCCTCGACAACAATGCTTGGATTGCTATCCATCGCCTCATAGGGGTTGGCGATAGGGTCAATTTTACCCATTTTGTCGACATCGCGAGAATCGATATAAACCGTGTCATTGGGAAGTTTATTCAGTATAAAGGCTGTGCCACGCACATCACGGATATTATCGATGTGCTCGCCACGGGCGAGACGGTGGGTAATGTCGACGATCGCGCGCTCAGCATTGCCATAAATAAGAAGATCCGCTTTAGCGTCAATTAGCACTGAGCGGCGGACTTTTTCGCTCCAGTAGTCGTAGTGTGCCAGACGACGCAGCGAGGCTTCGATACCCCCAAGAATAATCGGGACATCTTTGAATGCTTCACGGCAGCGCTGAGAGTAGACCAGGGTAGCGCGATCAGGACGTTTACCGCCTTCATTGTTGGGCGTGTACGCGTCGTCGTGGCGAAGTTTTTTGTCGGCTGTGTAACGATTGATCATGGAATCCATGTTGCCCGCCGCTACCCCAAAGTACAAATTTGGCTTGCCAAGACGCTGAAAGTCACTGGCATCGTGCCATGTGGGTTGATCAATAATTCCCACGCGGTAGCCTTGTGCTTCTAGTGTACGGCCAATAACGGCCATGCCGAAGCTGGGATGATCCACATAGGCATCACCTGTGACAATAATAATGTCGCACGTATCCCAACCCAGGGCATCCATTTCTTCGCGAGTCGTTGGCAAGAAGGGGGCCGGGCCAAAACATTCTGCCCAGTACTTATCGTAAGAAAAAAGATGTTTTGCCTTGTTCATGGCTTGCGTCACTACCTATATGCTAAGGCCATCGCGAGTCGTTAGTGACGACAGCATGGCGAATCACTTGCTCAAGTCAGGTGGGAGATGAGCTCAGAAGGGCAATATTTTATCACTTGTAGATCGGCTAACCCACTGAAATTTAAGCGTGATGATTCTAATTTATGAGGGGGTTGGACTGTAATAGACGCTTATTGATGCATTTAATCGTCGTAGGCGTGTTTTTTCTTGAAAATGCCATCTTCCTCTGACAGCTCTTGCCAATCGCGCTCTTGTCGCGCCTTCTCACGAGATTTCGCATCGTTAATGGCTTGAATATGTTGCTGCGCTTCTGTGGCAAGGACTTGGAATGCTTCCATTTTGGCTAATTTATCTGGGCGCTGCGAACGCTGCAGTAAATTGATACACGTTGTACAGTTGTGAACCGCCACGCTCCACCGTTTATCTTGCATGGCATCGTTGGCGGCCAATTCATGGCTTTTAATTTGTAATTCCAGCATGGCGTGTTGTAAGTCCATTTTCAATGGCTTCGAATCCTTGGGGTTAATGGTGTGCGCCTCAATCATGTTGTTGAGCAATTTGCCAAGGGTACGAATGGTATTTTTGGCCTCGCTTAACCCGGCTGGGGTGGTGGGCAATTCTGGTTCAAAAGGATCACCAAGTTGTTCTTGGATAGCACTCATCATGACGAGGGTTTGCTCTAGTCGCTCTGCAGGGCGGGGGTCACTGGGATTAAGTTTGGCGAGATTCCCGTATATGTTGCGTAATTTATGCAGCACCATCAGCCTAAGGCGAGGGGATAAAACCTTGTTACTTTCATCGACTAATAAATCCTGCAATAGCGTCGCACGCTGCCTAAGTAGGGCACTTTGGCGCTGTCGCTCACGACGTTTTTTGTCGGCAGCTTGTAAAATGGAGGCGGTAATCACCATCAACATGATACAACCTAAAATTATTACTACTGTCGTCGTCGACACAATACACCTTGCTAAGCCAATGAATCTAATGAGTATAGTCGGCCATTGAGAAGAAAGATTTCAAAAAAAGTACATTTTTTTCCCTGTCGAGCTTGACTCACCGGCAGGTGCTCCCTAAAATGCGCGCCATCTTGATTGAAGCAGTGCACACGCGCTTATCAAGGGACTGCGTCCCCTTCGTCTAGTGGCCTAGGACATCGCCCTTTCACGGCGAGAACAGGGGTTCGAACCCCCTAGGGGACGCCACTTTTCAACCCGTTAGGGTTTTCGTGTGCGGGATTAGCTCAGTTGGTAGAGCGATACCTTGCCAAGGTATAGGTCGTCGGTTCGAACCCGATATCCCGCTCCAATCTCAGTCCCCTTCGTCTAGTGGCCTAGGACATCGCCCTTTCACGGCGAGAACAGGGGTTCGAACCCCCTAGGGGACGCCACTTTTTTTAATGCCATTTTCTTATTGTTTGTTTAGCTTCTGCCATGTTAAATGTGGCGCCATGTTTTTCAGCCTCAAACCTAATCTCATCGAGCTGCGAATAGACATCAATCTCTTCATCGCTTAAAAAATGCAGACAATCACCACTGAAATACCACAATAAATCTCGTGGAATAACGGGTGTTAAATGGGGATATGTCGCAACCACCTGGCAAAGCAATGCTTGGCCCTCAGAAAAAAACGCTTCGTCAACGGTGGTGCTGCCAGACAAATCTCTGAGCCGAGAGAGAAAGGCATGATCTTGTTCGCTAAAGGTATTCCCTGCAAAAGGGGCACTCGATTCAACACTCGCTAAAAACTGCTGTAATAATTGGCGGTGATAGCCTTGATAATCCATTGATCAATCTCTCTTTTGGCGCGCTCT
The DNA here is from genome assembly GCA_035458985.1 of Pseudomonadales bacterium. Taxonomy (GTDB): domain Bacteria; phylum Pseudomonadota; class Gammaproteobacteria; order Pseudomonadales; family JAHEIH01; genus JAHEIH01. Next base: position 5,575 of record DATHYR010000371.1, on the reverse strand, counting down.
GCACGCAGACTTTGTGTATAATTCAGCGCTTTAATCAAACGCTCTTCAAAAACCGTATCTTAACACTTGGTGACGTCTATGTCTGAACCCGCCGCTATTAGTATTCGCGGATTGACCAAACAATATAGCAATGGCTTTCAAGCACTCAAGGGGATTGATCTTGAGGTTAAAGCCGGGGATTTCTTTGCACTGTTAGGTCCCAATGGTGCCGGCAAATCCACCACTATTGGCATTATCTCCTCGTTGGTGAACAAAACCTCGGGCAGCGTGTCGGTGTTTGGAACCGACATTGACGTGAATTTTCCTAAAGCGAAGCGCGATATTGGTATCGTGCCGCAAGAATTTAATTTCAATATTTTCGAAAAACCGTTTGATATTTTAGTCAATCAGGCCGGTTACTATGGTATGCCGCGCGCGGAAGCGGTCAAAAATGCAGAGCTATATCTGAAAGAATTGGGGCTCTGGGAAAAACGTAACGTTCCTTCTCGAACCCTGTCGGGTGGTATGAAGCGTCGCTTGATGATTGCTCGAGCCTTGATTCACAAGCCTCGTTTGCTCATTCTAGATGAGCCTACCGCTGGCGTTGACATAGAACTGCGACGCTCGATGTGGAAATTCATTCAAGGCATTAATCAACAGGGTACCACCATCATTTTGACGACGCACTATTTGGAAGAAGCGGAGCAATTGTGCAAGAACATTGCGATCATCAATCATGGTGAAATTGTTGAAAATACCGATATGAAAAGTCTTCTCCGGCGGCTTAAAAAAGAAGTGTTTGTATTGGATAGTGTCAATGTTTTACCCCAAGACATCGCTGTGCATGGTCATCGGGTTAATCGCGTCGACGATCACACCCTTGAAATTGAAGTCGATAAAGGGCAGTCGTTGAATACAATTTTTTCATTGCTTGCCGAAAGCGGTGTCGAAATCGGCTCAATGCGTACGCGTGCAAACCGCCTCGAAGAGTTGTTTGTCGAATTGCTCGATAACGCCAACAAGGAGGTCAGCGCATGAGCTACACAGAAATGATGGTGGCGTTCGTCACCCTAGTGCGAAAAGAAATTCGTCGTTTTATGCGGATATGGGTGCAAACCTTAGTACCACCTGCGATTACCATGACCTTGTATTTTGTGATTTTCGGCAAGCTCATTGGTTCACGTATTGGCGATATGGGTGGGTTTACTTATATGGAGTTTGTGGTGCCGGGTTTGATCATGATGGCGGTTATCAACAACTCATATTCCAATGTTGTGTCGTCATTTTTTGGCGCAAAATTTAACAAAAGCATCGAAGAGTTGTTGGTTTCACCAACCCCTAGCTTCGTCATTTTGAGTGGTTATGTTTTCGGTGGCGTTGCCCGTGGTCTCTGTGTGGGTGCCATTGTCACTGTGATGTCGACCTTTTTTGCCGAGCTAAACATTCAGCATTTGTGGATTACCCTGTTGACTGTTGTGCTGACGTCGATCATGTTTTCTTTGGCGGGATTTATCAACGCGGTGTTCGCCAATAGTTTTGACGATATCAATATCATTCCGACCTTTGTACTCACGCCATTAATTTATTTGGGCGGCGTCTTTTATTCGGTTTCATTGCTACCAGATTTTTGGGCCGGCGTTTCCAAAATTAACCCTATGCTGTACATGGTCAATACATTTCGTTACGGCATTATTGGCGTATCGGATATCGATTACCGATTGGCCTTTGGCATGATCGTGGGTTTTATTTTGGTCATTGGCAGTTTTGCTTATTATCTGTTGGAAACTGGTCGTCGTATCCGCACTTAGGAGTTACCTATGAAACATATTCCTCTGGGCAAAGAGACGGAGTATCGGTTTGACTATGACGCGGCGCTGCTTGCCCCCATTCCCCGCGCAATGGGCCGCGAAAGCCTGGCTATCGATGCCACGGTCTTCACTGGTCACGATGTATGGAATGCCTATGAAATTTCATGGCTCAATACGCGAGGTTTACCCCACGTCAGCGTTGCCAGGTTGGTAGTTCCTTGTGATTCGCCCAACATTGTGGAATCCAAGTCTCTCAAGCTCTATTGCAATAGCTTTAACCAAAGTCGCTTTGCCACAAGCGAGGAAGTCAAGTGCACCATGCAACGTGATATCAGCGCTTGTGTGGGTGCCGAGGTGACGCTTGAGCTGTTTGATGTTGACACCCCATCGGTTTTTAATCCTAGCCAATTACCTGGTCACTGCATCGATCATCAAGACATTGCCATTGAAACCTACCAAACGGATGTCAACCTGTTGCTATCCGCTGAGGGTACCGTGAAACAACGTCAGTTGTACTCACATTTACTGCGTTCTTTGTGCCCAGTAACCGGACAGCCGGATTGGGGATCGCTGTTTATTGAATATTCAGGTCAGGCAATTGATGAGGCAGGATTGCTTCGTTATGTGGTGTCATTCAGAAATCAGCAAGATTTTCATGAGCTGTGCGTTGAGACCATTTTTAGTCATCTTTGGCAACGCTTTGAATTGGATTCCCTCACAGTATATGCGCGCTACTTACGCCGCGGCGGTATTGATATCAGCCCATTACGTAGTTCTCATTCAGTAGCGCTGCCCGATTGGCGACAGCTGCGTCAGTAGGAGATTTGCATGGAAGATATTATTGAGCAACTGCGTGAACTCTCAGAACAGGTCCCCGTGCCTTTGGACTTGCCTGAAGAAGACGATGTGCTGGAAGTTGAAGAAACTTTGTTGCTACCCATCCATCCATCTTTGCGGACTTATCTGTTAGAGGCCTCTGATACGGTTTTTGGCACGCTTGAGCCCGTCACCGTCGCTGACCCTCACTCACATACCTATTTGGCAGATGTGACCGCTCAGGCTTGGGATGAGGGCATGCCTCGTGAGTACATGGTGGTATGTGAAATAGCGGAAGGTTTCTACTGTATTAATCACGAAGACGGTGAGATACAGTTTTGGTCACGTCATACCGGCGATTTTGATCACCAACAGCAGTGGGATTCTCTGTGGGATTGGATCGAAGATGTTTGGCTTAGGTCCTAAGTACTACCCAGCGAAGCCTCGTGGCGTTGCTAGCCACTGTGACCGATGAGAGGGCCATGGCTGCCCCTGCGATCATTGGATTGAGCAGTTCGCCCGTAAAGGGATACAGTGCCCCAGCAGCAATCGGAATACTGATAACGTTATAGGCAAATGCCCAAAATAAGTTTTGTTTAATATTGCGCAGCGTCGCCTGGCTTACCGCAACAGCGTCAGCTACCGAGCTAACACTGTTGCGCATTAACGCGACATCCGCGCTAGACACCGCCACATCTGTGCCTGAGCCCATGGCAAAACTGACATCAGCCAATGCCAGGGCAGGGGCATCGTTGATGCCATCGCCCGCCATCGCCACCTTTTTCCCAAGCTGTTGCAGAGACGCGACGTAGGCCTGCTTGTCCTCCGGAAGCGATCGAGCGTGATATTGCTTGATACCTAGCTGCTGGGCCACATTAGCGACACTTGTTTCGCTGTCGCCACTGACAATAATGCACTCGATACCTCGGTGTTGAAGTTGCTTTATCGCGGCAAACGAATCTGAGCGTAACGGGTCGTTAAAGAAGAATCGCGCGGCATACTGTCCGTTGAGCGCAACATAGACCACACTTAAACCATCATCTTCGGCATGGGCTGGCACTGCGATACCCAGCGCAGCCATATAGCGTTCACTGCCAATCGCCACCTCGATGTTTTCCACCTTTCCTTGGACACCAAGACCGCGAGCAATAGTGACACTCGAAACGTGGCTAGAGGCACCTCCTTGCTGTTGGCAATAGGTTTCCAATGCGGCCGCCAAGGCGTGTTCAGAATGTGATTCTAAAGCGCGTGTCAGTGTATACAGCTGATGCCTATCGACATGATCTGCCACCTCTTCATGGCTGACTTCTGGTTTTCCTTCAGTCAGAGTGCCTGTCTTATCAATGACTAAGACATCTATGTCCGCCGCGCCTTGGAGTGCATCGCCATTTTTAATTAGGATACCTAATTGAGCGGCACGCCCAACCCCAACCATCACCGACATCGGGGTGGCCAAGCCAAGTGCACATGGGCAAGCGATGATCAGCACACTGACGCCTACCACCAGCGCATAGGCACCTTGAGGGGAGGGACCTAGCATCCACCAAAGACCAGACGTCAGTAGCGCGAGTACAATAATGACCGGTACAAATACGGCTGAGATCTTGTCTGCCAGTTGCCCGATAGGAGGTTTGGCCCCTTGGGCTTGCTGGACAGCGCGGATGATATTGGCCAGTGTTGAGTCGCCACTGCGCGCTGTGACGATCATGGTAAAACTGCTTGAACCGTTGATACATCCAGCAAAAACTTTATCGCCTTCGTGCTTATCAACAGGAATAGGTTCTCCGCTGAGCATCGATTCATCGATAATGCCATGACCGCTGTCAATTTCTCCATCGAGAGGAATCGTTTCACCGGGCTTGACGCGAAGCCTTTTCCCTATGGCAATGGCCTCAACAGGGCAGGCGATGTCCCCCGTCTCACTCACTAGCCAAGCTTGCGCGACTTGGCGGTCGAGGAGGGCGCGAATGGCGTCACCGGTTTTTTGTCTTGCGTTGTGCTCTAACCAACGGCCAAGGTTAACAAAGCCTAGAATCATTGTGCCGGCTTCAAAATACACATGCCGGGCTGCGGGGGGAAGGTTTTCATAAAAGGCCACGACCCCCAAGGAATATAACCAGGCGGCAAGGGTGCCCAGCGCTACCAAGGAGTCCATGCTCGGAGCGCCATGCCGCAGACCTCGCCATCCCGTTACGAAGATAGCGCGACCAGACAGCGCCATCGCGACACCGGATAACAGACCGACCCACGCCCAAGCCGTTTGTTGCGCCGCAGAAGTTACCATCATACCGCCACCCAGCAGCCCCCAGAGCATCATGGTAATACCCGGAATGAGTGCAATGGTTGCGCGGTGTTGTAACAAACGACGCTCTTCAGCGGCGGCAAGATCACGTTGTCGCTCTTCATCTTGCAAGGAACGCCCCGTTTGCTCTTTAGCACCATAACCAATACGTTCAATTGCAGAAATTATTTGCTGACTGTCTATCTCGCCAGCGACTGTCAAGCAGCGATCAGCGAAATTGAGACTTGCGCTGTCAATGCCTTCTAGTTGGGCAACACCATGTTCAATTTTCCTGACACAGCCGGCACATGTGGCCCCGGAAATGGCAAATCTTCTAAGCGTTGGCGTTTGCGCTGGAGAATGTTTTTGAGTTGTCATATCAAATCCTTTGGCTTGTAGTAACTATAAACCATCTCGTGACATACACGCCAAGCAGGCCAAAAAAAGGCGACCTAAGTCGCCATTTCTTGATCTATTTAATGATAAGAAGAGGAATGTTACTGGTGGAAATCATCCGCGTTGTATTGCTGCCAACGAAGAATTCTCGCACGGCAGAATGGCCGTAGGCCCCCATGACGAGTAATTCGATACCTTGATGATTTTTGTAGGTATTCAACACATTAAAAATATTGCCCGGAATCAGTTCGGCCGTGACCTCAAAGCCAAAATCCAGCATGAATTGCTTGGCATC
>DATHYR010000370.1:0-1026 GCA_035458985.1 Pseudomonadales bacterium | reverse complement strand
CGTCAGTTTCGATGAGTTAGTGACCGCTTACAAAGAATCAACTAAGGCACTGATTGAAGGCGGCGCAGATATCATTATGGTCGAAACAATATTCGATACCCTTAACGCCAAAGCCGCCCTGTTTGCCATTGAAGCAGTCTTTGACGACTTGTTTGGCATTCACTCTGATGACAGATTGCCTGTGATGATCTCGGGCACCATTACCGATGCCTCTGGTCGCACATTAACAGGGCAAACCACCGAAGCCTTTTATAACTCACTGCGTCATATCAAGCCGTTATCTATCGGTCTTAACTGTGCATTGGGACCAAAAGAACTGCGTCCTTATGTAGAAGAGCTCTCGCGCATCGCCGAATGTTATGTTTCAGCTCACCCTAATGCGGGTTTGCCCAACGAGTTTGGTGGCTATGATGAAACCCCAGAAGACATGGCCAGCGTGATTGAAGACTGGGCACGTGAGGGCATGCTCAATATCATCGGTGGCTGCTGTGGTAGCACCCCTGAACATATCCGTGTTATTCGCCAAGCCGTTGAGAAACACGACCCGCGTGTCTTACCCACTATTCCTGTGGCCTGCCGCCTTTCAGGTTTGGAACCACTGACTATCGACGCTCAAACTTTGTTTGTTAACGTGGGCGAGCGCACCAACGTCACTGGCTCGGCCAAGTTTTTAAAACTGATCAAAGAAGGCAAATTTGAACAAGCACTCGACGTGGCCCGAGAGCAGGTTGAAAGTGGCGCGCAGATCATCGACATCAACATGGACGAAGGCATGCTCGATGGTGTGGAGATCATGCATAAGTTTTTAAACTTGATTGCCTCTGAGCCCGACATCAGCCGCGTGCCGATTATGATCGACTCCTCGAAATGGGAAGTAATTGAAGCTGGCCTCAAATGCATTCAAGGCAAAGGCATAGTTAACTCAATTTCGTTAAAAGAAGGCGAAGAAAAGTTTATCGAGCAAGCCACCTTAGTGAAACGCTATGGCGCGGCGGCGATCATTATGGCGTTTGATGAGCAAGGTCA
>DATHYR010000369.1:0-1145 GCA_035458985.1 Pseudomonadales bacterium | reverse complement strand
CTTCCATAAAGCAAAGTCACGTACATCTTTTTTATATGTATCGTCGGCATCTGCTGCTGGTTGTAGATCATCTAGATGTTGGCGGGACAAAGTTAGGTAACGCTTTAATTTGCGAACTTCGAGGTACACATCGCCATTGCCAGGAGCATATGCAGCACCGTTTTCAATGAGGGTCTGCATTAATTCCACCATCTGAGTGATGTGGCCAGTTGCACGTGGCTCGTAGGTTGGTGGCATGACATTGAGCGCTGCATAAGCCTCGGTAAAGATTCGCTCGTACTTCATGGCAACTGCCCACCAAGGCATTTCCTCATGAACCGCTTTGTGCAAAATCTTGTCATCAATATCGGTGACGTTACGAATAAAGGTAACTTCGTATCCATTTTTGATTAACCAGCGACGCAAAATATCAAAGTTAACGGCGCTTCGAACATGGCCGATATGCGGAAATGATTGAACCGTTGCACCACAGACATAGATTGAAACCTTGCCTGGCTCTAGCGGAACAAACTCGCTGATCTCGCGGGTAGCTGTGTCATACAAATTCAAGGTCATGGAGCGATCACCAAAGCGTTTGCAATTACATAAATTCCTTCACCACGACCGGTAAATCCCATTTGATCAGAGGTTGTGGCAGCAACAGATACTGGAGCACCCAACGCATCAGATAAAACCTTTTGTGCCTCATCGCGACGTGGAGTGATCTTTGGTTGATTGCCAACAATCTGCAACGCAACATTGTTAATCACAAAACCTTTACCGGTTACAAAATCACGCAATTTTTCAATCATCGCAATACCTGTGGCACCGGCCATTTCCGGGGAATCAACTCCAAAGAAAGTTCCGACATCACCTAATTGGCAGGCAGATAAGACCGCATCGCACAGTGCGTGAACAGCTGCATCTCCATCGCTATGGCCCACTAAACGTGGAGTATCTGGCCACTGCAATCCAGCCAGCGAACAAGGCCCGCTATCGCCAAATTGATGCGCATCTACACCGACTCCGGTGCGCATCTTGGAAAGGTTCATTGTCTAAGAGTATCGGCTTGGCAGGTGGTGTTTAATACGCATACAGGCTTTATCCATGGAAAAGAGTTCATAGTGACCTACACATCTCGACTTCGAGATCATGCAGCGAAAATC
>DATHYR010000368.1:0-1337 GCA_035458985.1 Pseudomonadales bacterium | reverse complement strand
ATCTGGCAGCCTGATCAAGCGAAGGGGTTGACGGTGATGGTCGATCGGATCCGATTGCAGCAAGTACTGGTCCAGTTATTGGAAAATGCGATCAAGTTTACTGACGAGGGAGGTATTCATATCAGCGTGGTACCGATCGCTAAACAGGTCGTGATTACGATTAAAGATACCGGTATAGGTATGCATGAAGCCCAATTGAATGAAGTGATGCAAGGGGTAGGTCAAGTGGATCCCAGTCTGACCAAACGTGTTTCAGGCGGTGGACTGGGCTTGTCAATTAGTCGTTGGTTGATTCAGCAAATGGGGGGCGAGCTCACCGTCATGTCGTCGCCTAATAAAGGAACGCAGGTGTCAATGACACTGGAGAGATATGCTGACTAGTCTGTTAGAGGCGGCTCGATCCGTATATACCGTGTTTTTTAACGGCGAGAACGAGTACAAAGCGAGATTGCGTGCACATACTCTGTCGTTCATGAGCTTTTCCTTGCTTATTGTTTTGGTCTTACTGTTGCCCAGCGCCCTTCTCGTTGAGCGTGGGGAAGAGGGAGCGATGGCATTGCGCCTGATGATGTTGTATATGGCGGGCAACGTTGCTTTTTTACTGCTGGATCGTCGACAGCTGCGAGATCCCCGGTGGGCCCTGCTATGGATCGTGGTGTCGGGCAGTTTGTTACCTTTAGTGTTTTGGTATGACGCAGCGTTGGGCGCGATCGTATTGCCGATGGGGCTTCTGGTAGTGAGGTTGGTGCTGGGGAGGGCGCTTGCATGGAGCGTGGCGATCTTAGTTTGTGCGGCGGTGTTATCGGCGGCGTGGATGCGTGGTCTGCTGCCTGACAATACAAAGCTCTTGTCACTGGTTGCGAACAGTATACTGGCTATGGCGTTAATGGGCGTTTTGATGACAATACCCGCTAGATCATCTTGGCAGCAGCGCGCGACGAAAATGTTCTATGCCTTTGCCGTGATACAAACCGCCAAGCTGATCGCGTTGACGGGACTTTTTGCCCTGCTTGAGCAACCGCTCTGGACATTGAAAGACGAGCCTTTTTATGCGTTGTTGGCCGGTTTGTGTGGTTGGCTAGCACAGCGTGGCTACCGCCAGTCGGTGTGGTTAATTGGCCTAATGATAGCGTGCAGCTTTAGCTATCACCTGGTGGATGAAATGCATAAACAAGGTGTTTTTTCGTCATCAGCGTTACTTTTGTTTGTCGTCATAGCGACGTTGGGGTTGCCCGCTGTTCAGGGGCGCTGGTTCGCTCGGATCATTTCCTTGTGTGTGGCAAGTATTATGATCTGGCAAGCTGAGGCGGAGACGGCCGCCTATTTCATCGTCATGT
>DATHYR010000367.1:0-1022 GCA_035458985.1 Pseudomonadales bacterium | reverse complement strand
AAAGCGCCAAGCTCTTCATATGTTGGATTGTACGTAGCGTAAACATTGCGGACTGCGGATATAAATTGGTCGCTGTACTTTGAAAGATTGGTGCGTTCGCCATGTTGGTTGTTTAGTCCAGACGCCCGAGCGTGGTCGTTGTTTTGTTTGTATGTAGCCCACTCAAGATTATCTACTCGGTTATCGGTTTTAACGCCGTTTTTATGGTTAACTGTTTGTTTATACTCGGATGCCCCTAAAAAAGTTTCGGCAACCACTTGATGCGCAAGTCGCCGTGTTTTTGAGTCAAAGGACACGACTATGTACCCTACGTTTATTACGGAACCTTTAATCATGCGTTCTTTTAGCGCGCCCTGTCGGCCATCTTTATATTGAATAGCGCGGGGCAGCGCCTTAAATCTACCTAATGAGGATACTTCGTAACGCCCTTCAAACCCGGCAATTGGCTTCCATATCTCCTGCATGTTTATGCTCCTTTATATCGTTTGGATGATTATACCATGAAAGAAAACTTTGATTCCGCGTTAAAAATGATCCTCAAGTCAGAAGGGGGTTTCGTAAATCACAAACTTGACCCAGGCGGCATGACCAACCTGGGCGTGACGAAGAAAGTGTGGGAAGCATGGGTAGGCAAAGCTGTTGGCGAAAGCGAGATGCGCGCGTTGACCCCGGCTACAGTGGCGCCGCTATACAAGAGACAGTACTGGGATGCGGTCAAGGCCGACGAGCTGCCAACGGGTCTGGACTATCTGATGTTCGACTTTGCGATCAATGCAGGGCCGGGCAGAGCGATCAAGACCATGCAGAAAGCGATCGGAACGACGCCTGATGGCGCCATCGGCCCCAAGACAATGGCCGCATTGAAGGCGGCCGACCCGACAGACTTAATCGCTAAGTTCAGCGTGGAGAAGGAGTTGTTCTACAAGGCGCTGCCAACGTTTGCGACGTTTGGCCGTGGCTGGCTGCGCCGTGTCGATGAAGCCAAGTCACATGCGGTGACGATGCTGGCGTAATTGGCGGCA
>DATHYR010000366.1:0-1046 GCA_035458985.1 Pseudomonadales bacterium | reverse complement strand
TCAGAAGCGGGTGCCTACAAGGCAAAACAAGCCGTTTTCCAAACCATCCACGATCAAGCCTTGGGTGCGCACAGTGAAGCCAGCAAAGGCGTGCAAGTGGTGGATATTGTAGAGAGTAATGCACCGGTAGATATGCGCTATGAGCCTGGTCATCCCGATGCAAACGACGAAGGGTATGTGTTCTATTCCAACGTGAACGTCGTTGAGGAAATGGCCAACATGATTGCCGCTTCTAAAGCATTCAACGCAGAGGTGGAGGTCATGAATACGACCAAATCTATGCTGCAAAAAGTACTAACCCTTGGTCAAGGCTAACGCGAGGTCAGCATGAGTAATGTCAATACTATTTCCAACAGTGTTCTCAGTGGCTTGAGCAGCAAAACCCGCTATCAAGACGATCCGCAAGACAACGAACTGGGTCAGACCGCATTTTTAGAGTTGATGATTGCACAGCTCAATAACCAGGATCCGTTGAGTCCTAAAGAGAACGGCGAGTTTATAGCACAGTTGGCACAGTTTAGCTCGGTTGAAGGTCTTGAGCGGTTAAACAATAACTTTGATAGCTTTGCCAGTAGCTTTACCTCAAACCAAGCGCTGCAAGCGTCCTCATTAGTTGGCCGTTCGGTCACTGTGCCCTCTGAAACCGGCGTGACAGATATGAACGGGGTGATATCAGGAGTCATAGAGCTTCCTGAGTCTACCAGTAACGTGAACATGAAAATTTATGACGAAACAGGACAGCTCGTTGACGAAATCGATCTTGGTTCACAACCTGCGCAAGACATGGTGTTTCGTTGGAATGGTGCGCAACTCGAATTAAATGGTGAGCTGCTGGAAAACTATGTCCCCGCCAATGGCCAAGCTTTGCCGCCCGGCAAATACACCATAAGAGCGACTGCCTCACAGGGCGGTGAGCAAGTCGGTCTAGCAACCTCGGTGTCAGCCAATGTGAATAGTGTCACGCTTGGTAATGGTGGCGCGATCACGCTAAACCTTGCGGGCATTGGTCCTATGAGTATTGAGGACGTTAAGCAATTTAACTAATT
>DATHYR010000365.1:0-2322 GCA_035458985.1 Pseudomonadales bacterium | reverse complement strand
GTTACAGTTTGCATAGTCAGTTCCTCACAATGTTATTGTTATGCCACGTCGCGGTACTGTCCCTTAAAGAACAGCAGTGGCTGATGGTGTTCGGCGTCGGTGTTGCAATCGTAATCGAGGACACGGCCGACAATGATTTGGTGGTCGCCACCTTCGTAGCGATGCTCTACGCGACATTGAAAACGGCAGCTAAAGTCATTAAACAAAGGCGCATCGCCGATGCCTTTGGTCCACTCGAGGCCGGCAAATTTATCGATGTCGCGACTTGCGCAGCGGTTAGACAAATCCTGTTGACCGCGGTGCAGCACATGAATCGCAAAGTGGTCGTTGTGGGTGTAGGCGCCGTAACTCTTGGAGCCTTTATCAATGCTCCAAAGCACAAGTGGCGGATCCAACGAGACCGAGGAAAAGCTGTTGGCCGTCATGGCAACGGGTTTTGCTTCGCCAGTCTCTGGATCGGTACCCATGGTGGTGACCACAGTGACGCCGGTGGCAAAATGACCAAAGGCGTTGCGTAATGCTTTGCTGTCTGTCGGTGTCATAATCTATTCCTCGACTAAGTTGTGCCTATCATTGCCCAGCATTACCACGCTTTCATACCTCGTTTGGTCTATCTGTTTTGGCATGCTTAACCCGTATGGCCTACGGAGAAATCGTGACCCCAAAAACTTGGTACGGTGCTCTCAAAGACTTCGTATTTTGACCAATCATCGATCACACGACCTTCGGCGCCATATTCAATATCAAAGCCTCCGGGTGACTTCATGTAAAACGATACCATGTGGTCATTGGCGTGACGGCCCAATGTGCCGGAAAGGCCAACGCCTTGCGCAATGCGGCGATCGTTACAGCGCCCGACTTCATCGATGCTGTCGACTTCTGTCATGACATGGATACAGCCGGCGGGATGCGGCATTTCGAAGAACGCCAAGCTGTGATGACGGCTGTTACAGTGCATGAACCAAAGGCGTTTGATGGGCTCGTTTGGATCTGGAGTGAAGCGGATTTTCATTAAATCGGACAAGCCGAAACCGAGCACATCGCGGAACATCGCAATGGTGGCATCAAAATTCGGCGCGGGTAGAACGGCGTGTCCCATCCCCATGTTGCCTGTGACAAATTGTCTGACGCCCACCGGTGAGACCATGCGGGTAAAGTCTGAAATGACACCCCAATAGAGTTCGTGACGATTGCCTGATGGATCGCTGAAGCTCGCTAACGCTTGGACGCGTCGCGTGGCGGCTTCTGTGGCACTATGCTCTTCCACGGCAATATCGGCAGCGCGCAGGCGTTGCAAAGCGTCTTGATAGCCTTGCTCATTGTTGGTTTCCCAGCCACAACAAAACAGGCCGTCGCTGTCGGCCTTTTGAACAAAGACGCGATAGGGATGGTCATCCATTTTGAAGTACTGCATGTCTTCGCTACCACCCAGTGACGCGGTGTTGTCTTGTAACCCCATCACTTGGCAGGCGTACTGTTGCCATTGTTGAGGTTGCGTACTGTTGACTCCGATGTAACCCAAGCTTTTTATGGTCATTATGTGTCTCCTGTGGGATCGAGAGCCTGCCACATCTGTCGCAGACTGGGTTTGTGTACCTTGCCCGAGGCGGTCAAGGGCAGTGCCTCGCAATAGTGAAAGCTGCGAGGCACCTTGTAATTAGCGAGATTATCTCGGCACCATTGGTGCAATTTATCGTGATCCAGTGGGCCTTGGGTCGATGTATAAAACAGCGCGCCCACTTCGCCGAGGCGCTCATCACTGACCCCAATCACGGCACTGGTGATAATGTCTGGGTGGCGGCCTATGGCATTCTCAATTTCGGCGGGGTAGCAATTAAAACCGCCACAGATATACATGTCCTTGAGGCGATCGGTGATGCGTAAATTACCGTCTTCATCGAGACAACCAATGTCGCCAGTGTGAAGCCAGCCTTGCGCATCAATAGTGTTGGCGGTGGCTGCGGGATTGTCTAAATAACCTGCCATGACATTGTAGCCGCGGATAACAATCTCGCCGCTGACGCCGGTGGCTACGCAATGGCCGTCACTATCCATGATGGCGACCTCAACTCCGTCAATGGCGCGCCCTGAAGTAGCGGCAATCAGCGCTTCGCTATCACCGGGTCGACACATCGTGGCTAGGCCACAGGACTCTGACAAACCGTAGGCGGTAATGACGGTCGCAATACCCAGTGTTTGTCGCATATCAATGATCAATTGCGTGGGAATCACCGCGGCGCCAGTGGTGGCTTTAGTCAGTGAGCTGAGGTCGTATTGGGTGCGATTAGGATGGGCCAGCATGGCTTGAAAGATGGTGGGCGG
>DATHYR010000364.1:0-8845 GCA_035458985.1 Pseudomonadales bacterium | reverse complement strand
GGCAGGCGTATCAAAGGCGATGTCCGCGATGAGCACAACAACGCAACATACCTCGACAGCGTAGTCGATACTTTCTGTGATTGGGTCGAGCCCTATAAAAATAACATAAAGTTAATCACCTATGGCAATCACGAAACGTCGATCCTCAAACATTGCGAAACGGATCTACTTCAGCGTATGTCTGCCAGAACGAAGATCCCCCTTGGCAAATACGATGGATGGGTGCGTATAATTCCATACGTTAGCACGACCAACGGTAAGTATGCCACGAATTTGTACTACCACCACGGCTCAGGTGGTGGAGGCGCAGTCACAAGAGGCGTGATCAGCACGAACAGACGAAACGCTTATATCGACGGAGCTGATATCATCGTCTCAGGGCACATCCACGAGGCATGGCTCATGGAGACTCCTAAAGAATCATTAACGCAAAATGGCCATACCGAGCGTAAGACGGTAACGCACGTACAGACTGGCACGTATAAGGAAGAATTTACTGGTAGCGGTTGGCACGTCGAGCGAGGCGCTGCGCCCAAGCCACTCGGTTCGTGGTGGATGCGGATCTATTACGATCGCCAAGGTGCTGGTCGTGCGCGCTATGAGTTTAAACGCACCGAGCAGTAATGCAATAGCCTTGCATTGTTGCGGTCGATGTAAGGCTATGGCCGTTCTTAATGGTCAATAAATATCCCATAATGGGTGATAAATGATACATTACGTGTACAAAGGACTCATAACGAGCGATAAATGATACATATCGTGTACAAATGTCCATACTATTTCGGGAATGTAATCCCCAATTAGCATAACTTTTTGGCGATTAGCACCATTGATAGGTACGGTTCGCATAAATAATAGCCACGTCTTGCAAATTGTGGCGAATATTTGCATAAAAAAAGCCACGCACTTGTCACAGTGCATGGCCTCATAACGTGTCTCGGACTGAATGAAGCCAATCGCTACCTATCACAGTAACGAAGGCAAATCTACTGATCGTCTTCCTTGAAGATTCAAACAACTCCCCTAATATGCAACATATCCCACAAATAAAAAAGCCCCATCATTGCTGATAGGGCTTTACAGCTTACAACTGCAATACCCAGACTATTGGGATTTTCCCAATTTCAGTTAGCCCACAGGCTATATAGCATCTTGCCCAAGTTAAACACGATGCTCAGTACCACCGCAATGGCTGCGCTGTACGCAAATATCTTCATGTTGTTGCTCTCGACCTTCTCGATGCGGTCTTCCATCTTTTCGTATCGTTCCCAGTTCTTGCTCATCTTTTCCTCGAGCCTGCCGATCCTCACGACCAATCCAATCGATCCCGCCTGATCGTCACCGATCACAGCGTTCAGCAATCGTTGTAAGTTCGCATTCATGGCCTCAACTTTGCGCTCAAGGCCACGTAAATTGTTGCGGTCACTCTCGGTCATATCGTCCATTGCTTTCGGATCGTGTTCATAATTCCACCTATCTTCGGGCTAAGTTACGAATTATCGTAAGTATACGCATAGCCAATGATATTTTTTTTGGCGGTGGCTCAGGGATCGGGATCTTGGCCACTTTAGGCGTTGGCTTGCGCTTTGGCTTTACGGGTGTCATGTCTACCATGTGCGCTTTGGACCGACGTCAATGTGCGTAAACGACTGGTAGGCTTTGATCCCACCGAAGCCCATGTCGTGCGCGAGGGATGCCACTTCGAGCGGTGTCATGCCTTTGATTACGATGTCGGCGGCCATTCCCCGTGTGTGGTAGCTCGACGATGCCCCTCCGATGCTTTTGTTGTGCGCTGGCGAGCGATACCCTGAGTTGATGGTGATCGCGCGTTGTACGTGATCTCTGAGCGCTTGGATGCCTATGATGAGCGACGGGTGAATGAACACGATCGGGTCGTTGTCTTTGGATGCGTATTCGGCAAGCGTGAAATTACGTGACACTTTGTACGACGGTGGGATGTGGTCGAAGATGAGTGCGTCGTTTTCGTTTTGTGAGTTTAGTACGTTCATGGTATTATGGCGTAGGTGTAAATGGCTGCGAGTACGAGCATCCCGATGATGGCGGAAAGCGCGACGTAGAATATGGCTATTTCGCGTTCTTCGGGTGTCATGGCTTGGCTTTTGCTTGTTGTAGCTTTTCGGTCATCTTTTGGCGTTGTTGTGCCGTTATGCGACCTTGCGATTCAAGCTGTTGTAAGCGCTCGGCTAATATGTCCATGGGATCTTTCATGTTGCCTCCTGTGCTAATAGGATGAGTAATGCGTCGATCTGCGCTTGTAGCAGTTCGATATCTGTTGGCTCTGGATCAGGTATCTCTACCTCATACTGCTCAACAATATTATTATTCGGCTTGGTCGGATCGTACCCGCCTAACCCATAAGTAGTGATCGTTTGTATTTGCATTGGATTTTATGGCTTAATACGAAAGAAAATAAGTGCTGGTCTTTGGTATAAATTATTATTAACCGCCAATGTTAATGTACTTGGGAATGAACCTGTAAATGTGCCGCCCAATCTAATTGCGTCATTGGTTGCAAGTGAAAAAATACGATCTGCGTGTCTATATGCAAATGATGCTTTGCCATTTGCTGCCGTATAAATAACGTCAGTTGCTCCAGTCTGATTCAAGCATCCTATCATGTATAGACCCTTAGTAAGCACTATATCAACAGTAGCAATTTTAACGCCATTTGTAGTTGTGTCAAATAATACCTCACTTCCAGCGACTATATCCATCACATCCGATCCTTCGTTAACTTTATAAAAGCATATACGATATGTTGAAAGCGCTCCGCCATTTGTAACAACGTTCATTGCCAATCTATCAACTGCTATATCCGACCATATCATAACTGGATTTAATAATACATAGCTTGTGCTTGTGCCGAACTGTCTATCATTTGATGTTCCAGATGCGTCTCTGCAATAAAAGCCTTCTGGCGTATATCGAAAAGCGTAATTTGTATTTTGTACAAGAATCGATGTTGCCCCTAATGTAGCCACTCCATTCGCCGCAGCTTTTTCTGATGTTGGTATTGCTCCCACATCTGATGCATCAAGCACAACTACGCCCGTCTGTCCATTCACCGAATCCACTGCTCCATCACCGCCTGATACCGTGCCCGCTTGCCACGCTAAAGATGTTGAATTGTAGACGATTACCTGTCCGTTGGTTACGCCAGCCGTGTTTACGTCCGATAAGTTGGTCAGCAATAACGACACCGTACCCGTCTGTCCGTTAACGCTCTGCACAGGCGCTCCAGCGCTGTTAATAAAGTTACTCGGATTTGTATTCGAGTACGCACCAATGTCATTGATCGTTGGAAACGATATAACCACATTGCCTACGTTGCTGTTATTAACACCTTGCCCCGTTACGGTTTTAATGGGCGCTGCTGCGGTTGCTTGTGCTGTATTTACAAACGCATTCGGGTTTGTATTTAAGTACGCTCCAATACTATTTGCTGTTATAACAACAATTCCTGTACTTCCATTTACCGACTGCACGGGTGCTTGAGCCACGTTAATAAACGAAGATGGGTTAGTGTTACTATATGCACCTACATCGTCAGCATCGAGCACGACAACGCCCGTCTGTCCATTCACCGAGTCAACCGCACCACCACCACCACTTATCGTCACGGCTCGCCACTCGGTAGCTGTTGCGTTGTACACTAACGACTGCCCGTTTGTAACGCCCGAAATATTTACATCGTTTATGTCGCCTAAGGCAAGCACCACAATGCCCGTATCGCCATTGACAGACTGTACTGGCGCTTGTGCGGAATTAATAAAGTTGTTCGGGTTAGTGTTTAGATACGCACCGATGCTATTAGCTGTTATAACAACAATACCTGTATCACCATTAACGCTCTGTACGGGCGCTCCCGCTACGTTTATGAACGCACTTGGATTGGTATTGCTGTACGCTCCTACATCGTCTGCATCTAATACAACTACGTTCGTCTGTCCGTTGACGCTTTGTACGGGCGCTGCTGCGGATGCCTGAGCTACGTTTATATAGTTGGCAGGGTTCGTGTTGCTGTACGCACCAATATCGTCAAGTGTTGGAAAGCTAATTACAACATTGCCAACATTGCTATTATCAACACCGTCACCTGTTACGGTTTGTATTGGCGCAGCGCTCGAAGCCTGCGCTATATTGATAAACGCAGATGGGTTCGTATTCGAGTATGCACCTACATCATTAGCGCCAAGTACGACAACATTGGTTTGCCCGTTTACCGACTGCACGGGCGATGCCAATGCTGCGCCTGCGCTATTCACAAAACCATCAGGGTTCGTATTCGAGTACGCTCCGATATCATTGATGGTCGGGTAGCTAATAACTACGTTACCAACATTGCTATTATCGACACCATCGCCTGTAACCGTTTTAATCGGCACTTGGGCAATGTTAATAAAACTGTTCGGGTTGGTGTTCGAGTACGCACCCACATCATCGGCATTAAGCACTACAATGCCTGTGTCTCCATTTACCGACTGTACTGGCGCTTGCGCCACATTGATAAAGGCACTTGGATTAGTATTGCTGTACGCACCTACTTGGTCAAGTGTTGGGATATTGACAACGGGATCAGCGCTTGTGCCCGTTACAAGTGTACCTGTAACGCTTTGTACTGGCGCAGACGCAGACGCTTGTGCTACGTTTACAAAACTATTCGGATTGGTATTTAAGTACGCACCAATGCTGTTTGCTGTTATTACGACTATGCCCGTGTCACCATTTACCGACTGCACAGGCGCTCCAGCTACGTTAATAAACGCACTTGGGTTCGTATTCGAGTAAGCGCCGATCTGATTAACAGTCGGGAACGTCATCACAACATTGGTAGCCGTGCCACCAACGCCGTCACCCGTAACGCTCAACACGCCATCGGCAGGGTTGGTAGCGTTTACCCACACACCGTTTTGGTACGTCAACACCTGCGCATTGCTTGCATTCGTTACTTGCACATCATGCAGATCTACAATTCTCGACCGCAAATTCGGCCTCACAAGCACGTTCAGCAAATTGCCCGTGATCCGCAATATCGCAGCCACCGTCACTTTATGCGCTGGAGCTGTCGGCTCTACCTTGGTCATGCCACCTGCAATCGCAGGGTTAGGCCACAGTATATCCCCCTCCGCCCACGTTTCGCCAACGGGCTCAAGCGCCGACAGCGACAAGCCCCGTAGCTGACCGAACCACTCTACGAAGCCAGTCTCATTCGGCGCTATCGCCTCAGCGACCATGCCCACGAACAAGTCAACAGGTAGCGTTCCATCGCTAACGTAGCGCTTTAGGCGTAGCGTCTGCCCCTGCGCTGGCTGTGTCGGATCGACCATCACAAGCTCGCCACGTACAAGGGCTGTCGCCTCCGTATTGCGAGCGGGTGCGTAGTTAAGATCCTGCGTCACGTTCTGCACAACGCCGTTGCCCTTATTAATCGCCAATGTGCGAGCCTCAGCGTTCCACGCCGTTTCGCCTTGAGCATCAGGCTCGATGCCTGCCGTGATATCGTAAGTCACAGAATCAACCGTGATATCGCCTGTCCATGCCGTGTCGTAATCAGTACCACTTAGCTTTACAAGGATGTCGCTCGTATTGCCACCGTTGTACACGGTTACGTTGCCGGTATCGCCGTTAACGCTTTGTACTGGCGCTGCGTTTGCTGCGCCTGCGCTGTTCACAAAACCGCTCGGGTTGGTATTGCTGTAAGCGCCAATGTCGTTTACGGTCGGAAATGTCATCACCACGTTAGACGCTGTGCCACCAACGCCATCACCTGTCACCGACTGTACGCCCAACGCATCATTGTCAATCCATACCGTATCATAGTCATCATCGCTCGCTTTAGCAAGTATCTGCCCCGTGTCGCCACCAGGCGGTACGCCTTCACCCGCTTCCCCTGCTTGCCCAACTGGACGCACTTCGACTATAATTGGGTCGCCTTCTTCAACAAATACAGAGTTATTTTCAATAGTGACTATTGGTGTGGTCATTCTCGGACTTCCCTTTCAATTATAAACTGCCCAGTTAAATACGTACTGCGAACAGTAGCATTTGATAAACGCAAATCATACACCATTGATCCTGATGGTAATGTGTTCGTTACCGTAGTATTCATTGTCCATGTTATTACATTGGACGCAGACCCAGATATAACAATGCCACCATTAACCGTATTGGATTCATGCAAGGTTTGTACTGTGCCTCCACGAACACGTTTAATGGTAGCCGCAACAAAGTATCCCGCTACATTGATACCTGTTACAACACCGTTTGTATTTGTTTGTAGTGACATAGACCTTACAAACGTATCACCCTGATACGCCGTAAAGTCAACGCTTACATTCGGGCTGTCAGCAACAACTAACGCCATTTATAGACCTCCGAGCAACTTCAGCAGATCCTCGAATAACGGAACCCACTCGCCAAGGGTCTTGCCAAACACGGTAGCGCTCAGCAAGCCAAAAGCACCGAGTAGCTGTAACACACGACCAAAGATGGTCAACGGCACATTCATGATCTTATCGCCTTTGTCATTGAGCACAAACTCAACAACGCCCTGCTCGTTTGTGCGTGTCTTGTAGACGGGTCGGCCATATAGCCATGTGCGTACAAACGCCAGTAGTTGGTTTAGTAATGCGCCCATAATGCGTTCCTTTATCTTTGGTTTCGATTGACCCGTCAATGTATTGAAATACTCGGGATGGAATGGAGAATCTTCGTCATATCGCAAATCGCCACGTTGCCCCTTTGGAAGCGTCTGCCCATACGCATACTGCGCTGCTTCCGTCTGTAACTTCGTGCGCTTGCGATGTGGTGGTACTTTAGCCTTAGGTGTTTCGCGTAGCTTAGAAGGCGGTTTATGGCTTTCTACGGGGTCGATATATTGTGGCTTCTCGTTCATTTGCGTATAAGTTACAAATTTTCGTGATAATGCGTAATGCGTCCATCGTCAGCCTCGAAACGTACCATGCACGAACGTAGCCACTCGGGTCCGAACATATGCATCTCATCGCTTATAATTGCGCGAAACGGTATGTCGTTACGACAGCATGAGTCGATAAGCGCTGTTATGGCTCGCTTCGTTGGACGTGGGTCGTCAGTTAATCGGATGTGCCCGATAACATTCGTAACGGGATGTATAAGTTCTATCTTCATATTATGGCATCCGCAAGTTCGTTTGGCACTATAATGTGTTCTAATTCAGGAACAGCGTTGTGCGAGAACGAACGCACCTCGTAAGGTCTTGGCTCAGGAAGTACCGTAGTTTGCTCGGTAGTTGCGCCCATGTACTGTTTGCCGGTGCGCTTTGTGTACTGGTCGTTGGCGCTGTCGATGATGTCCGTGAACAGCTTATCGTCCATCTTGTGATGCACGTTTAGACGCTTCATAAGCTCGGACGCACCGTTTAGGAATTTATCTTCGGGCATTGGGTAACTCATCTTGCCGATGTGCTCCGTCATAAACGATGTGTCCATGTATGTCTTTATGCCAAGCTCCGCCGCAAGTTGGCAAAAGTAGTAGTCCTCGCTAAGGTAGCGCTTGTCTTTCACGCCTACACGAAACCAATCGTGGTACGTACCTTGCTGTTCGTCACCATCGGCTTGGTAGTCATGCTCAGGCCACATAGCGCGGAAAGCACCAAGGACGCTACGCTTAATCATCATAAAGCCCGTGCCTGCTTCTTTTACGATGAACAATTCGCCTTCTTGACCGAGTACGGTGTTGAGCACGGGTGCGTATGGTATGGTCTTTTTCATGTATGGACCGCACATGATGCCTTTGTCGTGTGAACGTAGGCGGTTAATCATGCCACGCTTAAAGCGGATGTCGCTATCGATGAACATAAGGTACTTGGCTTCGCTGTCGAGGAACATCTTGGCGATCTTGTTGCGACCACGTGGGATGAGCGAATCACCGTTGTAGTACTGGATGCCTGCGACAACGCATTCGGGATCTTGCACGGCTGCAAGGCACTCTTGCAGGATGTCGGCTTCGATGCGGTTGTCGTAGATGGGTAAACCGATAAGTACGTCTTTAATAACTGGCATGGTGTTGGTTGGTTTGGTTGTTGGTTAATTACGAAAATAGGTAGTCATATTTTTTATGGCTACCCCAATATGTATGCGTTTCTTGTACGTTTACGCTGTCATAAATAGAGTTGTGTGATGTAAAGTGATAGCCGTGATTGATGTGTATAGCTTGATTTGGGCTTTCCCATTGTATGCGTTCCATACTTTGTGGCTCAATAAGACCCGAATTATGCTGAACAGCATTTGGCAATATATCCATGCAATGCTTGATTGCGTCATCGAAACGCATTGTCATTTGGTGAAACGGCTCATCGTCTTGTTTGCGACGTTGCCACCCATCTTTGCAAATCCCACCGTAGTTCATGTTGGTAAGTATCTTGCCCGTCTCAAAATCGGGATAGTCAAAGTATCCTTCGGGATACAGAACATCATGCTCAAGAAAACTTACGTATTCGTACTTGCCCGTAGACCGAGCAATGAACAGCAGTTGCATAATCTGCAATAACTGGTTTAGATGCGATGATGTGCGTGTCCACGCTTGGTACTGGTTAAATGGGTTGTCGTGAATATGATGCCATACCGACGTGATAATATCGGCTTTGCCTATTGCCGATGTGTGTATGCTTTTTAGGCTTTCGGTTATTGATGTGCTTATTTTTGCGTTGTCGTTGTTCGTGTAGAATATACCCAAACGAGTATGCTTGCTTTCGGGTATAGATACATACGACCCTTCATCGACAGATATGGTCTTAATGCCTTCGTGGTCTTCGTATGTAATCTTCAGGTGTTTTACTACGTTC
>DATHYR010000363.1:0-1146 GCA_035458985.1 Pseudomonadales bacterium | reverse complement strand
GAGGCCGTCACCAAAGCCGGTAGACTAGGCATTCCATTGGTCTGCGACCATGGCGATGACGCCCAAGTGGCGGAGGTTTTCGATGTAATTGCTCGCGATTATGGCCGCCTTGATGTGCTAATCAATAATGCTACCCACATTCACCCCCAGCTCATTGAACCGAAACCCTTTTGGGAAAAAGAACTGGCGGCACAGAAAATATTAGATGTGGGGCTTCTCTCTGCCTATGTGGCCAGCTGGCATGCGGCACAATTGATGGTGCCCAATAAGCGGGGATTTATTGGGTTTGTATCGTCCTTTGGCGCCAGCTGCTACATGCATGGCCCGGGCTACGGCGCGCAAAAAGCTGGGCTTGATAAAATGGCTCATGACATGGCTCACGATTTTAAAGATACCGGCGTGGTGGCGATCTCGCTTTGGTTAGGCCCTCAGCTCACCGAACGTGCTAAGGTGGCGGCACAAACCAACCCTGAGCAATATACTGATTTTATTGCGGCCGCGGAAAACCCTGAGTTTGCCGGCTTTATTTTTGATGCCCTCGATAATTGTGAGCAGCGGGAAACGCTGTCTGGCGAAACCTTGATTGGTGCCGAAATCGCTAAAACCCTTGGCATTACCGACAACGGGCATGAGCGCCCTTCCTATCGAGAGATGTTAGGCAGTCCTCGTGCCAAAAATCCCGCTGTCATTTATTAATGGCTGAAACGAAGCACACGCCTCGCTATACTCACTAAAAGTTGGAATAGCAAAATTATGCGCTCGAAAATAGCCACTTAAGTTACTTAAACAATGTCTCATTCTCACGACATCATTCTGGTACTGCAGCAGATACTTCGCACCGATGCGTCCGAATTCATTGCAGGCGCGCAAATCACGCTGAACTTAACAGATGTGCACCTCACGCTTTCTCGGGTAGGGCGAGCATTAAGGCTCGGGGAACAAGGCGATAATTGGTACAAAGTGAACTGTTATTGGGAGATTTGTGCCAATGCATTGAACATCCATGTGACACGCCGCGACCATTTGCGCCGATTGCTCGCCAATGATACTAAACACATAAAGCATGACACGTTACTTTCACCCGAGGCACTCGCCGCAGGCCATTGTGGCGATTTAATAAAACATTTTGCCATTAACCGCCATGTG
>DATHYR010000362.1:0-1114 GCA_035458985.1 Pseudomonadales bacterium | reverse complement strand
CGATAGGATACAACCTCAAGTTAAGGAGATCCTGATCAACGCAAACCGCAATCAAATCCGTTATGCTGAGTTCGGCTTCAAAGTACTAACCGATGAAGATTCAGGTTATCTCGGTCCTTTGGCCGGCATGATCACAGCCTTGGGCCATACCCACGCAGATTACTTATTGGTCGTGCCCTGTGATTGCCCTTTGCTGCCAACTGACTTAGTCAGCCGCATGCTTGAACAAATTCAGCAGCAAAATGCTGACATGGCCGTCGCCAGCGACGGTGAGCGCGAACAGCCTGTAATCCTGCTGATGAAGCCTGAACTTCGCAGCTCAATGAAAGCGTTTCTTGATGGCGGCGAACGTAAAATCGATTTTTGGTATGCCAAGCATCATTGTGTGGTGGTGTCGTTTGCCGACCAACCCAACGCCTTTGTGAATGTCAATACGCCAGAACAAAAACAACAACTTGCAATGGAAATCGCAAAATAACATGTTAGAGGTGCACATGAGCAACCCGTTTACCAATCCGCTGCCCATTCCTGTTCTTGGATTTTGTGCCTACAGTGGCACAGGTAAAACCACCTTACTCAAACAACTGATCCCAGAACTCAACCGCCGAGGTCTAAAACTGGCGGTTGTGAAACATGCCCACCATGACTTTGACGTGGATATTCCCGGTAAAGACAGTTATGAAATGCGCAAAGCTGGGGCGAGACAAATGTTAGTAGCGTCGCATGTGCGCTGGGCGTTAATGACGGAAGACAAGTGCGACGGCGATCCCGAGCTTTCTCATCTACTCAAACAAATTGAAGCCGATAAAGTCGACATTGTCTTAGTCGAAGGCTTCAAAAAGCTTACCTTACCTAAAATCGAACTACACAGAGCAGCTCACGGCAAACCCTTTATTCATACTCACGATGACAATATTCTCGCCATTGCCTGCTGTGACGACACCCAACTGCCTACGGATTTGACCCGATTAGACATTAACAACGTCAGCCAAATAGCGGACTTTGTGATTGAGTATGCGCAACAGTGGCAAGCGCCAAGTGTCAAACTACCGCTCAATGTCGCCAGTGTGTGCGATGTGCCAGATGGCGCAACCCTGTCTGTTAGCCAGGGGCT
>DATHYR010000361.1:0-1083 GCA_035458985.1 Pseudomonadales bacterium | reverse complement strand
CAGTTACACACTGACCGGATACCGCAGCCGCTAGCAGGACGCTAGCGCGTTGCTAGCAAGTTTGTTCCCCTTGCATATCATATAACCTAGAGGTAGCATTCAGTATGGCTAACGAACGATTGAAAGCGGCGGAGGCAGGGCTAGTCCGCTACCACGGGCGACCCTGCATTCATGGGCATGGCACGGAGCGGTACACCACCACCGGCGTCTGCGTTACCTGCAATCGGGAGCAATCCAACAGGTATCAGCGCAAGGCGCGGAAGCGTATCCGCGACATATTGGCAAACGCAAAGGAGGGCTAGTGAGCAACCCGTACTCATGGTACGCCAGGTATCCCCGAGACTACGGGGAGAAGACCGCGCACCTGTCACTGGCCGAGCATGGGGCGTATACCCTGCTGCTAGACCACTACATGACATCCGGTGGAGCGATAGCAATTGGCATAGCAAATGCTATGCAAGCAGCATCAGTTTGCTATCGCATTTGCAGGGCGCAAAGTGATGATGAACGCGCCGCAGTGGATGCAGTGGTGCGCCAATATTTCACCATCGAAAACGATGGGTATCTGCACAATAAGCGTGCTGATATTGAACTAGGAAAACGGAAAACCCTAAGCGAAACAAGGGCTTCCGTTGCAAAGAAAGGCGCGGCCAAACGTTGGGGAAACCCTGAGCCAATGCCAAATGCTATGCCAATTGCTACAGCAATTGCTGTGCCTAAAGCAATGCTCCAAGGTATAGCAAACGGATGCACATCCACAGCCACAGCCACAATCACAGTAGAAGAAAAAATCCCCCCTTTAGTTCCCCCCAAGGGGGAGCCAGTCAAGCGGGCAAGGCAACTGCCTGATGACTTTGCGCCCAACGATGGACACAAAGCCTTTGCCGCGCAGAGCGGGGTAAACCTCGCTGACGAACTTGTGGCGTTTCGCGACTTTCACATTGCCCGAGGCAACGCCATGAAGGATTGGGATGCCGCATTCAGAACGTGGCTGCGAAATGCCAATAAGTTTGCTGTCGGTAAGGCTAGGCCCGCGAAAGACGCCCGTTTCTCAATTTCGCGAAATTTCAAAAACGTTGATTA
>DATHYR010000360.1:0-1192 GCA_035458985.1 Pseudomonadales bacterium | reverse complement strand
AGTAGGTTATCGGCATTATTACCCACCAGCCTGTCATCACCGGCGCCAGAGATCGCATTTTCAACAATACTCCAGTCAGCTATGCCATGTGTAGTTGCGTTGGCGGCGATAATACCTTCGAACAAATCGATATACATATCGAAACGCACAGGGGCAGCGTTGATGGTGTCTGTGCCAGTTTCATCTTCTAACAAACCACCTTCACCACGCTGGAAACCTTCATCAGTGAAGACGTAAACATCGTCACCCCCATTTTGCTCACCGTAAATACGCAGCGACAAGCTTTGTACCGTACCCGTTTGTTCTGCACGCACATCTTGTACTGTGATCGTCCAAGTGCCGGCAGCATCCTCACCCCAGAATTGAACGCTTGAGAAGTCCCACAACAAGTGCGTGGGAACACCACTGTCAGTACCACTCAATCCAAATGGGCGCTCCGCATTCACGGTTGCACGATCCATCAGAGTGGATACGGTACCGTCTGGCGAAGTCAGCGTAATAATTAAGTCACCCATGCGCTGGTGACGTAAATCAATACCCAACTCCACATGCTCTACCGTCATCGAAGAATCGATTTCGAACTGCATAGTAAATGAAGAACCGGTGCCATCTGGGATAGCTTCGACCATACCAAATTTTCGTGCGGAAGCACTGGCTTCGTTAATGGCAGTATTTGTTGTGGTCCATGTTTTGGCAAGTTGAACGGCCGCATAAGCATCCACTAAACCAAAACCAGCTTTATCATTAAATTGCAGGCCACCTAAGTTAAGTGTATCTGCTCCATTGGTTTTCCAGTCTTGCACTTCAGGGTGTGTGGCAGAGTCGGCGAGGATTTTCTGAACATCTCGGTAACCAAGATTAGGATTGGCTTCCAGCATTAATGCCACAATACCGGAGACTAAGGGTGCAGATGCAGAAGTGCCGGTAAACTCGGTGTAATCGCTTGTTTTGTTAATACCTAATTTATCAAGACGATCAGTGGTCATAAGGCCAACACCATAGGTGCTCACGAGTACGCTGGCACCTGGCGTAGAGAAGCCCGCTGCAGATCCGTCCTCATTAGCCGCACCTACCGTAATAACTTCGCGAGCGTTCTGGAAGTTGTGATAATTGGTATTGTCGCCCGTACCAGCGCTATTACCCGCAGAGAAGACAAACACGGTACCCTTGCCGTCGCGACCATCTTCAACAC
>DATHYR010000359.1:0-2930 GCA_035458985.1 Pseudomonadales bacterium | reverse complement strand
ACGCCTGATCCGCGTGACAAGGTAGGAATCACCGTTTTCCTCTGCGACATTTAGAATGCCGAAATGTCATACCCGCAGCTAGCACTCATTCCTTCGTTTGCCTGATTTGAGTCATGCGGCTTAGGCACATTGAAATTTTTAATGCCGTCATGCTTACTGGAAGCATAAGTGCAGCGGCTCGACTCATAAATGTCACGCAGCCCGCGGTCAGCAGGACACTCAAGCATGCTGAACTTCAGCTTGGTTTTACGTTGTTTGAGCGTGCTGCTGGACGCTTGGTGCCAACCACGGAGGCGCAGGCACTCTTTCCACTCGTCGAAAAGTTGTTTTTGGACCTTGACGAGGTGAGGCGCTTGGCGGGCAACTTACGCGTCAGTTCGCAAACGCGCGAGCTTAAAATTCTGACGGTTCTGGCTATGAGTCAATCAATTTTCCCCAAGGCGGTCGCACTATTTAAACGAAAATTTTCAGACATTTTGCTACATCATCAGGCGTTGCATTCGCCACAAATTATTGACAGCTTGGTGCTGCAAGAGGCTGATGTTGGCTATTTGTTTGGGACCTGCAGTCACCCGGCTTTAAATCATCAATCGCTGCAAGATGTACCTATTTACTGCGTCGCTCCAAAAGGCATGCTTGACCGAGCAGTAACGCAATTAGGTCACATATCACCTGAATATTTGCATCACCTTCCCATCATCTCACTCGACAGCCGCGATCCAGTCGGCCGGACCATTGCCGATCTAATAACCCCTGAGGAGTCTTTGCAGGAGAAGTATTCGATAGTGGTTCAAACCCATCATGTTGCTCTCGCAATGGCCCACGAGGGACTTGGGGTAGCACTGGTCGAGGGATGCACGGCAGCCTGTGCTGACTCAAGGCTCGTAGATGTGGTTGCTCTAAGACCAGCTGTTAACATTCCGGTGCTTGCTGCGTGGTCCAGTGCACGCCCCACACATCTAGCGGCTAGAGCATTTACCCAATGCATGCAACAGGCGCTTACCAGCAATCTGCCCTAGCGATTAAGCTTCCATTTGCTGCGCCAGTTGCTCGGCGGTTCCAAAAGCCAACGTTAAGCCCAGCATGCCATGCCCTGTGTGCATCCATAAGTTTCTGGGCCCACCGGGCAGTCGTCCTACAAGTGGTCTGCCAGTCGGTGTGGCAGGTCTGTGTCCAAACCAGGGAGCTGTATGTCCATCGAGACTTAATCTTGGAAAGAGTGCTTGCACTGCCTCAAGCATTTGCTCAATGCGACGGCTATCCAATTTGGTGTCATGGTCGCGAATTTCAGCGAATCCAGCGACACGTAATTGATCTCCTAACCGCGCGAATACCAGTTTTCGGGATGTATCGGTCACGCTGAGGCGCGGTGCAGCGTTCGCGCAGCCGTCTAGGTTTAAGGTGAGGCTGTAGCCTTTGAGGGGATAGACCGGCACCCTAAACCCTCTCATTGGCAAACACGAAGCTACCAACGCTCGTGACCTAGTACCTGCCGACAAAACATAATGGTCAGCCTTAAGACAACCCAACGATGTCTCGGCCCCCACAACTCTTCCCTCGCTAAGCGATAAGCGCACGACATCCCGCTCCATGTCGAACAGGACGCCTTGGCGAATCAACCAAACCCGCAGCCGCTGGCATAGCAGCAGGCAATCGGCTACGCACTCATTTGGGGTATAAACCGCCCCCGCCATTTGATCGCCATAGTCACGAAGTGCCGGTTCAACCT
Organism: Pseudomonadales bacterium; assembly: GCA_035458985.1. GTDB lineage: Bacteria > Pseudomonadota > Gammaproteobacteria > Pseudomonadales > JAHEIH01 > JAHEIH01. The sequence goes on along the minus strand of DATHYR010000359.1, from coordinate 1,201 downwards.
TTATAGCCTCAGATGCCGACAGTAAGTGCTGCTCACACCCCAATTGCGCCTGCAAGGCGACTTGTCGCTGGGCAGCCCTCAAGGAGGTCAGCGTTGGGTAAACCACTAACTTCCCAGTTTGAGCGTACAGGCAATCAATGCCTGTCGTTGCCAGCATGTTTTCCAGTACCTCGCGACTGATTCGTCCAAGAGCAAGCAAGTGCAGCGTGGTTTGAATCGAAACCTTGCGGCGGCTGGCCAGGGCAAATAAGAGTAACCACTGCCACTGAGCTCCGCTCCAACTTGGACGCCAAGCAAAAGGAGACGATGCGGAAAACAATAAACTGGGCAATTGCCTCCAGACCCCCGGATCAGCAAGGGGTTGAACATAGCTGTAGCTCAACTGGGCACCATTGGCAAAACTTGCTCCTTGCGCCACATCCGAGGAAGCGTCAATCACACGTACGGCAAATCCCTTTTGATTTAGCGCCCAAGCCGCGGCCAAGCCGGCAATACCTGCCCCAATCACCAATACAGTCTTGTTTTTTTTACACTGATTTGCCATGGCAACATGCTACTGATCGCAATCCGCACTGTCTTATGCCAATGGGCAAACAGACCATAACGCCATGTTATGGAGTCACTTGAAAAAAACATGCGGTGGCTCGACACTGAGACACCGGTCTACCACCTACACTTCTGTTATGACTACAAGCCGTGTATTTCATCGTCACCTCCGTAGCGCGCCGATCACCGCTGTTGGCGGACAAGGCATCTACATAAACGACAGCCAGGGCCGTTCATACATTGATGCCTGCGGAGGTGCGGCTGTCTCGTGCCTCGGTCATGGTCACCCCGACGTGATCGCCGCCATGCATTCCCAGATTGACCAGTTGGCCTACGCGCACACCAGCTTTTTCACGACCGAGGTTGCTGAAACTCTTGCTGATGAGCTCATTCGAACCGCGCCTGCCGGCATGTCTCACGTGTACTTTGTTAGCGGTGGCTCTGAGGCAATGGAGGCTGCGCTGAAGATGGCCCGTCAGTACTTTGTTGAGACCGATCAACCTCAAAGGAAATATTTCATCGCAAGGCGCCAAAGCTACCATGGCAATACGTTAGGCGCCCTGGCTGTTGGTGGTAATGCATGGAGACGACAGCCCTTTGCACCTATCCTGATCGATGCCAAACATGTCTCTGCCTGCTACCCCTACCGTGAACA
>DATHYR010000358.1:0-13604 GCA_035458985.1 Pseudomonadales bacterium | reverse complement strand
TAGAGCGTATCGGCCGCTTTCAAAGCTTTGATTTGAGCGCTGAGAATAATCGCGTGGTGATGACCGATGAGCGCAATAATGTATTGTTTGCCTCCCCGGGTCTTGGTCTTAGCGTCATGGATAATTTTGGTTTAACTCGCGCTGGTGGACGAGATCTGTTTATCGATAGCGATGGCAACGACTATTCATATGCGGCGCAAGAAATCTCAGAGGGTTGGAAGGTTTTTGTCTTACATAAAACCAGTATTGCGTTAGCGAATGTCTTACAACACTTTATCTCTTTGTTTATCACGTTGGGTTTTATTACTGTGGCGGCCGTATTGGTGAGCGCGCGTTTTGCGATTTCATTGAGTGTGCCCATTACGCGTTTGGTCGAGAACATTCGAGACGGTAAGGCAAGTGATGCGACGCCTGAGAGTCTTGATGTAGACGAGATACACGCCTTGTATCACAGCTATTATGACAACAAGCGTCGCATCGAATACCAGCAGCAGTATCTGGAGGAGCAAGTTTATCGCCGCTCAATGGATTTGCTGGAGGCCAACAACAAGCTGAGTCGTCAGGCCTATACCGATGGCCTTACCGGTCTGGATAACGTACGTGCTATGTCTGAGCGATTCTCACAATTGAGATCGCTGGCTCATCGCAATAATGGTCGTTTATTAGTCTTACATATCGATATCGATTACTTGTCGCGTATTAATGACACCTATGGCCATGACAAGGGCGATCAATGTATTAAATCCCTTGGGGAGGTGCTTCGCCATTGCTTTCAACGCGATTATGATATTTTGGCCCGGCTGGGCAGTGATGAATTTGTGGTAATCACTCAGGTGTTCGACTGGGATGTTTTGAGTAATTACATCGATGTGTGTCGTTTAAAAATCGAGTCTAGTGCGCTCCCCATCGGTGCAGGTCGTAACGTAAATGTCACGGTGTCGATGGGGGGCTTTGTGGCCGAAGCAGGGTGGTCTCAATACTATGAAGATTGGTTGCAGATCGCCTCGCAAACGATGCAAAGCGCCAAGCAACAGGGACGCAACTGCTTGTTGACCCGAGAGGATAATCCGCGCAACAAGATTGCTGTTCCAAGTGTGGCATTGGCTTCTCGGGATATTGAGCAGCATCAAGGCGTCTTCATTGAGCCATTACACGATGGGTTGCTCAACGCGCGTTTTGAGCATTTGCGATCGAGTTTAAGTCGCAGTGGCGGGGCCTTAATGGTGGCGAAATTCGCGCTTCATAGCCACGATGCTGACGATGTAGGCCTACAAAGAGGATGTTGCAGGGACTTGCTACAAATATTCCGACGGGGTTATGACACCGTGGCCATGTTGGATGAACAGCAATGCTTGGTTGTCACTGCCGTGACGCATCGCGAAGAGGCAGAAAGGCTCATCGAGCGAGCACTGTATCATTTATTAAAACAGCAACCCGCTATTGAATCTCAATTAATGGCGGGGGCTGTGTTGGCAGAGGCGACTTGGCACAGTGACTTCAATGAGTGGCTAAGCGTTTGTGACACTAAACTGACAGAGATTGAGCCCGATACGTTACGTCGTTTCAAATTGATGTGTTTAACAGGGCGCGTGTACTAGCCACGCGCCAATAAGGGCTTTAAGAAACGACCCGTGTGGGATACCTCGCTGTTTGCGACGTCTTCTGGCGTCCCGCTGGCAATAATTTGTCCACCGCCGCTGCCCCCTTCAGGCCCTAGGTCAATAATCCAGTCGGCGGTTTTGATAACATCCAGATTGTGTTCAATAACCACGACGGTGTTGCCGTGATCGCGAAGACGATGTAATACCCCTAATAACTGTTCGATGTCATAGAAATGAAGCCCGGTAGTCGGTTCATCTAGGATGTATAGGGTGTCGCCGGTATCACGCTTTGACAATTCTCGGGACAGTTTGACGCGCTGGGCTTCGCCGCCTGACAACGTGGTAGCCGCTTGGCCAAGGCGTATGTAGGACAAACCAACATCCATCAGCGTTTGCAGCTTTTTGGCAATGGCGGGCACCGCTTTAAAGAATTCCAAAGCGTCTTCGACGGTCAGATCGAGTACTTCGTGGATGGATTTGCCCTTGTAGGTAATTTCTAGCGTCTCACGGTTATAGCGCTTGCCTTTGCACACGTCGCAGGGGACATAGATATCCGGCAAAAAGTGCATTTCTACCTTGGTAACCCCATCGCCTGAACAGGCTTCACAGCGCCCACCCTTGACGTTAAAGCTAAATCGCCCGGGCTTGTAGCCGCGTGCGCGGGCTTCCTGCGTGCCAGAAAATAGTTCGCGTATGGGGGTAAAAATACCGGTATAGGTGGCTGGATTTGAGCGCGGCGTCCGGCCAATCGGACTCTGGTCGATGTCGATACACTTGTCAAAATGCTCAAGCCCGCTGATTTCACGATACGTTTGAGCCTCCAATGTGCTGGCTTTATTAAGTACAGTGGCGGCTAATGGGTAGAGCGTGGCATTGATCAAGGTCGATTTTCCAGAGCCAGAGACACCCGTAATGCAGGTCATTACCCCTACCGGGATGTGGAGGTCCACATTCTGTAGGTTGTTACCATTAGCGCCCAATAACGATAAATATTTATCTTTTTTAGCACGGTGACGCGTTTTAGGTACCCGGATTCCCCGTTCACCTGAGAGGTATTTTCCAGTAAGTGAGCGTTCACACTTAATAATATCAGCTTCACTGCCCACGGCGATGATCTCACCGCCATGCACGCCAGCGCCAGGGCCGATATCGATAATAAAGTCCGCACTGCGAATGGCATCTTCGTCGTGTTCTACCACAATCACGGTGTTTCCGAGATCTCTGAGATGGGTCAGGGTATTTAACAAGCGTTCATTATCCCGCTGATGCAGTCCAATCGACGGCTCATCCAGAATGTACATCACGCCCACCAGTCCCGCGCCAATTTGACTGGCGAGGCGAATCCGTTGGGCCTCACCGCCAGAGAGCGTGTCGGCGCTGCGATCAAGCGTGAGGTAGTTAAGGCCGACGTCCACCAAAAAGCCCAGTCGGGCGCGAATTTCTTGCAAAATTTTGCTGGCGATCTCGCCGCGGCGCCCCGGCAAATTGAGTGTTTCAAAATACTGCAAGGCATCGGCGACAGGCAGTGACGTCAGTGAGGGCAGGTTGCGCTCTTCAATAAACACATGCCTTGCATCTTTTCGTAAGCGAGTGCCATGGCATGAAGGACAGGCTTTGGTGCTGAGATACTTTGCCAATTCTTCGCGCACCGAGGATGAATCAGTATCGCGGTAACGGCGCTCCATGTTTGGAATGATCCCTTCAAACGGGTGCATTCGGGTTACCGAGAAGCCTCGGTCGTTAATGTACTGAAAATTGATTTCTTCTTTGCCGCTACCGTGCAAAATGGCTTGGCGATGTTCCTCTTTAAGCGTTTCAAAGGGGCTGTCGATATCGAAGCCATAGTGACTCGCTAGAGACGACAGCATGTGGAAATAATAAAGATTGCGTCGATCCCAGCCGCGGATGGCGCCCTCGCTGAGGCTACTTTCAGGGAATTGCACCACACGTGATTCATCAAAGTAAGATTTGACGCCAAGGCCGTCGCAGGTATTGCAAGCACCGGCGGGGTTATTGAAGGAGAACATGCGGGGTTCGAGTTGGTCGATGCTGTGACCACATTGTGGGCAGGCAAACAGCGATGAAAAAACCAACGGATCGCGCTGTGGTTCATCCATGAAGGCAATTGTCGCGACACCACCGGTCAGTTCAATGGCTGTTTCAAACGACTCTGCCAACCGGATTTGAATGTCGTCACGCACTTTGAATCGGTCGACAACCACATCAATATCGTGTTTCTTGTTTTTGTCGAGCTCCGGGGCTTCGTCTAAGTCAACGACGATGCCATCAATACGAGCGCGAACAAACCCCCCTGCGCGTAGCTTCTCCAAGGTATGTAAGTGTTCACCTTTGCGTTGACTAACAACAGGAGCCAGCAGCATCAACTTGGTGCCTTCTTCTAAGGCCAGGGTAGTGTCTACCATCTGGCTAATGGTCTGAGCGGCAAGGGGTAAATTGTGGGTTGGACAGCGCGGTTCACCGGCGCGGGCAAACAACAATCGCAAATAGTCGTATACCTCGGTAATGGTGCCCACTGTTGAGCGCGGGTTGTGCGAGGTAGACTTTTGTTCGATCGAAATGGCGGGTGATAAGCCCTCAATATGGTCTAGATCGGGTTTTTCCATCATCGAGAGGAACTGTCTGGCATAGGTCGACAGAGACTCCACGTAACGGCGCTGCCCTTCTGCGTAGAGTGTGTCAAAGGCCAACGAAGACTTGCCCGACCCCGACAGTCCGGTGATCACAACGAGTTTGTCTCGTGGAATCTCAAGATTGACGTTTTTAAGATTGTGCGTTCGTGCACCGCGTATCAGGATGGTATCCATGGAGTTTGCTGTCCGTTGGCAAGGCAAAAGCGAGATTATGACGTAATTAGCGGAGTGATCAAAGCGTTGATACGGACAAAGCTCTAGGTGGGATTGCGCCTTAAGCGATTAAATGTCTGTGCTGTCATTTCGGACTTATGTCACAATCGGCGGCATGATCAAAGATACTCAAACTATTATGGCGGGAGTGCCTGAGGCACTCACGCCGCTCGTTCGACGAGTGACAGCGCCAAACGCAGGCATGATGACGGGCCCTGGGACTAACACCTACCTCATTGGCTGGCGCAATGTCGCAGTGATCGATCCAGGTCCTGCTGATGAACAGCATGTCGAGGCTATTCTTCAGGCGGTGGAGGCCGGTGCTGGCAGAGTGCACAGCATATGGGTGACGCATACCCATCGTGATCACTCTCCGGCAGCCGCGCTCCTGGCGGCACGCACAGGGGCGCCTTGCTATGGGTCCCTGTTACCTGATGATGGTTTTCAAGACCAAAGCTTTAACCCCCAAGTGGCGTTGGAAAATCACCTCACCGTCACGACCGAAGAGTGGAGTTTGACGGCAATTCACACCCCTGGTCACGTACATAACCATTATTGTTTCCACTTACAACAAGAGGGTCTAATGTTTGTTGGTGACCACATGATGCAGGGTACGACAGTGGTGATTATTCCACCGCACGGTGTGATGGCCGATTACATAGTCTCGCTACAAGCGTTGCTTGAATACCCTATGCAGGCCATTGCCCCGGGTCACGGCTATTTAATTCAGGAACCTAAAAAGGTCGTGCAGGCTACTATTAAACACCGCCTAGCCCGAGAGCGATTGCTGCTTAAAAAGCTATCTGGTGAATGGCAAGCACTGGAAGGCTTAACCAAGGCAGTCTACAAGGGGTTGGATAGTCGATTGATGACATTTGCTGGTATGTCTTTGCTGGCACATTTAAAAAAATTAGAGGCTGAACAAAAAGCCGAGACAGATGGCGCGGATCATTGGCGCCATGTCCAGAAGGAGAATAAGAGTGTCTAACACCTACCGCGCGCCGACGCTGACACAAGCGCTGCTGCCAATCATTATTTTAGTTGTTTTGTTGGTCGGTGCGATTACCGTCTTTGGGGATAATGCCATTATGGGCCCCAACCAGATGGCGCTGCTGATGGCGGCGGCTGTAGCGGCTATGATCGCCCGTCGCAATGGCCATTCATGGGATGAGCTCACCGGATCAATTAATCGGGGTATTCATAATGCAATGACTGCCATTGTGATCTTGCTATCTGTGGGGTCACTCATTGGTGTGTGGATTTTGGCGGGCACGGTGCCCAGCATGATTTACTATGGTTTGGGGCTGCTTAGTCCCGAGTGGTTTTATTTGTCGGCCTGTCTCATCTCTGCGGTGGTGTCGCTGTGCGTTGGAAGTTCGTGGACTACCGCGGGTACCATTGGCGTTGGTCTTATGGGCACGGCCACCACGATGGGGCTTTCTCCTGCGATGGCCGCCGGTGCAATTATTTCCGGGGCGTATTTTGGCGACAAGATGTCGCCTCTCTCGGACACCACCAATCTCGCTCCCGGTATGGCTGGCAGTGAATTGTTTGAGCATATTCGACACCTGGTATGGACCACCTTCCCAAGTTTTATCATTGCGGTGGTGTTTTTTGCCTTTGCCGGCTCCCCCAGTAGCAGCGGGGATATGGCGAATCTTGAAAACGTTCGCCAAGTGATGAGTCAACAATTTAATACAGCTTGGTATTTGTTGCTGCCACTGCCCATTTTGTTGCTGGCCGTAGCGCGCCCACTGCCCGCACTGCCTTCCATTTGGATTGGGATTTTTGCCGGTATCGTGTTTGCACTGGTGTTTCAACAAGACAACATAGCTAAATTAGCGGGCGCTGAGACGGGTGATGTCAAAGCGCTTTTCACTGGTGTATGGATGGCCTTAACCGATGGCTACATTTCGAGTACCGGGTTAGCAGAAGTCGATGACCTATTGAGTAAAGGCGGTATGTCTAGCATGTTGAATACCGTGTGGCTGATCATGTGTGCTATGACCTTTGGTGGGTTGATGGAGCGCGGCGGATTCTTGGAGGCTATTGTGTCTCGCATTGTTGTGTTTACGCGTGGTGCACGCTCGATGATTTCTTCTGTTGTCATCAGCGCCTTCGCATCCAACCTGATCACGTCAGATCAGTACATTTCGATCGTGGTACCTGGGCGAATGTTCCGCAATGCCTTTGAAAAACTAAAGCTGCATCCGGTGAATCTATCACGCGCGCTGGAGGATGGCGGTACCGTGACATCTCCACTGGTCCCATGGAATAGTTGTGGTGCTTACATGGCGGCCACATTAGGGGTAGCGACGCTCAGTTATGCGCCATTTGCTATTTTCTGTTTGGTGAATCCCATCATTGCCATCTTGTCGGCTATTTTCATGTTTAAAGTGATCCCCGCTAATGAGGCAGTCAATGTAAAACACGCTAAAGAGGCTTAGTTTATGCAGGTACTTCGTAGTGTCCTCTATATGCCTGGCAGCAATGCCAGAGCGCTTGAAAAAGCCCGCACGCTTGATGCTGATGCGGTCATTTTTGATTTAGAAGACGCCGTTGCCCCTGGTGCCAAAGCACAAGCGCGAGATAACGTCAGGACGGCCATTTCAATAGGTGGCTACAAGAATCGCGTCATTGTAAGGATCAATGGATTGGACACGCCATGGTGGCGAGAGGACATCGAGGCTTTGGCGGATCTTTCATTTAGCGGGATTCTGCTGCCAAAGCCTAATTCAGTCGAGGATGTGCTGACCTGTGTGGATGCAATAACATCGGTGGGTTTGCCCGACATTTTACCGCTATGGTTAATGGCAGAAACGACCGAATGCATAGCCAACGCGGAAGCAATATTTGCCGCCCACTCGCGGGTTAAGGTAGTGGTGATGGGCACATCTGATCTCAGTAAAGAACTGCGATTACCCCATGATCCAGATCGTCTAGGCCTGCAGTATGCCCTTGGCCGCTGTTTAAATGCGGCGAGGATGTGCGGTTTGGAGATTATCGATGGTGTATTTGGCGACTTGCATGACGAAGAGGGTTTTGCTCGACAGTGTGATCAAGGGCGAGCACTTGGGTTTGATGGCAAGTCATTGATCCACCCCAAACAGATTGGTGAAGCGAATGCTTGCTTCGCGCCTACGCCACAGCAACTTGAAGACAGCGCCGCCATTGTAGAAGCGTGGCGGGCAGCTGAACACGAAGGGACAGGCATTGTAGTGGTGAATGGGCGGATGATAGAAGCCTTACATGTGCAGCAGGCGTTGCGTGTGTTGGCGATGGCCGATTTTATTCAGCGACGCGAGTCTTGAGTTGCCCACTCTGCCAGGGTGTTGCCGCGACGTTGTTTCATCGTGATGCGCGTCGAGAATATTGGCGTTGTGATCACTGTGCCTTAGTCTTTGTCCCGCCCGCCTTTTACTTGTCGCCAGACGCGGAGAAAGCGGAGTATGACAAGCACGAGAACGAGGTTAATGACCCCGCCTATCGTCGTTTTCTATCGCACCTTGCGACGCCGTTACTCGAAGAGATGAAGCCACGTTCGCGGGTATTGGAGTTTGGGTGCGGCCCCGGACCTGCCTTGGCAAGTCTCTTAAGTGAGTCTGGGCATCAGGTGTCACTCTACGATGCCTTTTATTACCCCAATAGTGCCGTCCTGACACCAGCGAGTTACGACGTGGTGACCGCCACCGAAGTGATTGAACACCTTCACTATCCCGATCGTGAGATTTCGGCATGGCTCACGTACTTAGTTCCCGAGGGTCGCTTGGGGATAATGACAAAAACGGTCATCGATGCGGCTCGCTTTGCGACGTGGCACTATAAAAATGATCTCACTCATGTGTGTTTTTTTAGCTCAGAAACCTTTGATTATATTGCAAACAAGTACTCACTCCGGTGGCGCGCAGTGGCAAATGATGCCTTTATTTTTAGACGTTAATTCGTCTTGACAGCACCGTTTACGCAGACCATTATCAAGGTAAATCTCGCATAAGGAATCGCGTTACGTGACAGTACGGCCCTTGCAGCCAGTAACCTATGTGTCACATACCCCTTCTAAGAAACCGCTGGGTTGTCTTTGCTTTACTCGCGCCTGCTCTTTTAAAGGGTTTGAGCTGCCTTTCACAGTTGTCTGTTCCTCAGGAGTTAGTCTATGCAAAAAATATTTGTGCTAGATACCAACGTATTGCTTCATGATCCTCTGGCTTTGAATGCGTTTCACGAGCATAAGGTCGTGGTGCCAATGACGGTTCTAGAAGAGCTGGACGACATCAAAGATCGGCGCGATAAAGGGGTGAGTCGTGAGGCGCGAATTGCCATTAATCTGATGGAAAAGGCCCTTGAAAATGCCACACCTAAAGAGATTCAGGAAGGTGTGCCGCTGACCTCGGCGGCTACGCCGGGGGGTGTTTTTGCGGTTTTTCCAGACCAGATCATTCGCGATCACAGCAATATTCCCTTTCTCGATGGCAATCCTCATCACGCCAATGACAATCGCATCATCAATGTAGCCCTGCAATTACAAGCCGAAAATCCTGAGACGGTGGTCTGCTTGGTGACCAAAGACATTAACATGCGTCTCAAAGCTAAAGGCTCAGGGCTTGAGCATGTTGAGGACTATCGCAAAGATAAGATGCTCGACGATATTGATTTGTTAGCCAAAGGTTTTCAGCGTGTGGAGGGAAGTTTTTGGAGCGACATCGGTGAGGTATCTACGACCAGTTCTCCCCAAGGGGCTATGCATGTCATCGACGCGGCTGCGCTGCCCGATGCACATCCGAATATGTTTATTATCGATAGTGATGGGTTCGTCGGGTACATTACCAAAATTGAGGACGGCAAGATCTATATTCGTGATCGTAGTGTTGACGGATTAATGAATAAACAGGTTTGGGGATTACGGCCCCGCAACATTGAACAGGCCATGGCCATAGAATTACTTCAAGACCCCGAAGTTGATCTTGTGGTGCTGAATGGGCCCGCCGGATCGGGTAAGACATTGTTGGCGCTTGCGTGTGGATTACAGGCCATCTTAGAAGAGAAGCGTTTTAGCAAGATGATCGTGGCGCGTTCGACGCCACCCATCGCCGAGGATATCGGTTTTCTACCCGGCACTGAAGAAGAAAAAATGGCACCGTGGTTGGCGGCGTTTGAAGATAACTTAGAAGTGCTTCACAGCGGTGATGATTCGCCGCTAAGTAGTATTGAATACGTGAAAGAGCGTGCCAATATTCAGTTTAAGTCACTCAATTTCATGCGTGGGCGTTCGTTCAATAATACCTTGATTATTATCGATGAAGCACAAGCGTTAACCCAGTTCCAGTTAAAGTCCATCATTACCCGCTGTGGTGCCGATTCGAAAATTGTGGTGCTGGGTAACCTAGCGCAGATCGATAATAAATACATTAATCCGCTCACCAGTGGTCTGACGGCCCTTGTGGAGAAGGTCAAGGGCTTTGAGCACGCGGGTATTATGCAAGTAGCAGGGATGGAGCGTAGCCGCTTGGCGGCTTTTGCGGAAGCTAATCTATAGCGCATGACGCGCGGTGCTAGTTGAGGCCGCGCGATTTTTTGATCAGCTCGTAGGCGTTTGAGATATCTTGTGACTTTTCTGTTGCCAGCCTAATCATATCTTCGGGCACCCCTTGTGCAATTAACTTATCGGGGTGGTTCTGGCTCATTAATTTGCGATAAGCGCGTTTTATGTCCTTGTCGCTAGCGTCTTTGGTGACACCCAGTGCCTCATAGGCATCATCAAGGCTGGCTTTGCTACTCGCGCCCCCATGGAAGTGTTGCTGACCATTGGCCATGTGTAGCATCTGTTCAAATTGTTGATCATTAAAACCAATGTAGCGTGCACATTCGCGCAGAATGCGCTCTTCTGAAGCATGCATATCCCCGTCGGCAAAGGCCATGCTAATGATGAATTGCAAAAAGGTCTGTCGAAGGATTTGGTAACGGCCGCAGGATTGTTTGAAGCGTTCCATGGCGTGATTGAGGTTAAATTCAGGACTACTACCCTGTTTAAACAGGGTAATGGCGCGTTGGCGATGTTCTGGCGTTAAGCCCATTTGATTTATGAGCGTTTCGGCGTGTTGAATCTCTGCTTCGCTAACACGGCCGTCGGCTTTAGCGATATGCCCAAGGATTTGAAAGCTGGTTTCAAAGAAGACCGTTTGAACATTCCCCAAGCTACTGCCACTGGGCGCAAAGCCAGCAATACCGGCAAGGCTACGATCGAAATAACGGCCAACAAAGTAGCCGAGTATGGCCCCTATGGGGCCTAAGATGAAAAATCCGGCTATCGCGCCTATCAGTCTTCCAAATAACACACATTGTCCTCAGGCGCGCATCGGCGCTCTATTTGCCCATGAGCGACATCAAGGCATGAACTGTACTTTCCACAGCAGTCTTAACGGCGGGCTCGGCGGTAATTTTAAACAGTGGGCTGTGATGTGAAGGGATGGCGGGGCCTCCCTTTTCAGCCGCGGCAAATGCCTCGCGGGGTGTGCCGCCCACAGCCCAGTAAACACTAGGGATTTTGGGGTCGGTTGTAAAGTAGGGGAAGTCCTCTGCGCCCATGCCGCGAGGAGATTCCTGCATAACACGCTCTTCACCCATCGTATTACGCCATACCTCGGCAAGGCGGTTAGCCAGCTCAGGATCGTTTAATGTAGGCGGTGTTGTCGCTTTCAAAATGACTTCGGGAAGCTTATCTTCTGGCATGCCAGCAGACAGACCTTGTGCTCTGGCGATGCGTTTCACGCCTTCGAGCAACTTTTCGCGCGTCTCTAACCCGGCGTTACGCAGGGTGAGTTGCAAGACGGCTTTGTCAGAAATGATGTTGTTTTTAGTCCCGGCATGGAACGAGCCCACGGTGACTACACCGGGTTCATGGGGAGCTAATTCTCGTGACACTAGTGTCTGCAATGCCATGACAATTTGCGATCCTATAACGATGGGATCCTTCCCTGCATGGGGGCTTGCACCGTGAGCACCAATGCCGTGGACGATAATATCCACTGTATCTGACCCAGCATAAGGGCTGGTGGGAATGACGTTGACAACCCCGTTCGGAAGCATCGAGCTGACATGCAGCGCCAGGGCGATATCGGGTTTACCAAAGGTCGCCCATGGGTCCGCGTCCATCATCGCCTTGGCGCCAATGATACGCTCTTCGGCAGGCTGAACAATGAGCATCAGCGTGCCTGACCACTGGTCTTTATTTTCAGCCATATAGCGCGCTGTGCCGACCAAGCCTGTGATATGAACATCGTGGCCGCAAGCATGCATGACCGGCACTTCCATGCCGGTGATGGGGGAAATTTGGGTGGCTTTTGAGGCATAGGGAAGACCGCTGTCTTCTTTCACGGGTAGCCCATCCATATCGGCACGCATCATCACGAGCGGCCCGTCGCCATTTTTAAGTAGCGCCACCACGCCGGTGGGTGGATTCCCGTCTACTGGAACGCCAATACCCTGATGGACTTCAAATCCTGCCGCAGCCAGTTCTTTGGCCATGCGATCGGCGGTTTTTGTTTCAATCAGGGACAACTCTGGGTTTTGGTGAAAATGAACGAAAAGCTGCTCGAGGTGTTGTTGATAGTCACGATCGATTGCCTCGGCAACATTGTCAGCGAAAGAGGTGTGGCTTATTGCAGCCGCCAGACATAGGCTTAAGGTTTTGGCAAAACGCATGTTGTTCTCCGAGGATGAGTTTTCTATTATTTGAACGTGATTGCCGTTACGCTTGAAGTTCTTTTTGCGCCGTTCTCACCACATGTCCACTAAGGAAAGTCTATGCAAGAGATAAATGCCAGTAAACACCCCGCAATTGCCCCGGCGAAAATAAACTATTTCTTGTTAATCGTCAGTTTGTTTGCTGGTGTTACGGCTGTCATAGCCATCATCATTGCTTATGTTTATCGCAGTGATTGTCCCTCGTGGCTAAAAAGCCACTTCGACTTTCAAATACGGACCTTTTGGATCGGTTTATTGTATTTAGTGGTTGGTATATTAACGTCATTCATCGGCATTGGGGTGATTATCTTGGTGGGGGCGGCGATCTGGTTGATCGTGCGCTGCGTCAAGGGTATTAAGACCCTTGATCAGCAGTTACCGCACCCCGATCCAATGAGTTGGTGGTTATAGCGTTTATTGAGAAACACTCCAGCTCCATGTGTAATCTTTACCAGTGGTATTTAAGCTATCCGTTGTGGTGGCAAACTCTTCAGGACTAGTGCGCTTGCCCACCACGACGACTTCTTCAATGATCCAACTGCGATCGTATTCAAAGTAGGCATCGTCGATTTGTTGTTCGATTTTTGCGTTTACTTGTGCGTTAAGTGCGGCCTGCATTTTATCGTCTAAGTTAACCTGGGTATCAGCGTTAACGGCTTGAGTAAATAACAATGCAGTGGTCAGAATAATTGCGCTTTTCATTTTAGTAGCCTCATGCTCTTGGTTGCTTGTCAATAAGACGCGGCGTGGATTTGATTCAGATGCACAAAGATTCAAAAAAATATAATAAAAAGATAACTTCCCCAAATAATCAGTACGTTATCTTTTAATAAACCTGTGTTTAAACGGGCTCAGGGTGCGTGTATGTGATATACAGGAGCATTCACTTTAGTATGTAAATACATCTTATCGATAGAGGAACGCCAATGAATAACACCGTGCTTATTGTGTTCAGCTTCATCATCGCAAGCTTATCCTTATTGGTGTCGGCTGATCCCGATCACACCTGCCAACCACTCTCACAGACGCCTCTTCGAATTGTTGATGACGCGACGTCGGTACAGGTGCCAACGGCGAATGGCACTGTCACCATTACCCGCGTCATGACGGCCTGTGCCAAAAATACGGGTTACTTGCAGCCCTTGGTACCTGCACCAGGGGTGATCCCGGTCACAGAATTAGAGGTTCTTGAAGCACTAAGCAATCCCAATATCTTGGTCGTAGATATGCGTACCCAGGAGTGGTTTATAGCGCGAACGATTCCTGGTGCGATTAACATTCCCTATACCGAAATTGCCATGCGGTTGGACGAACTGGGCTGTATTAAACATTCCGAAGGTGTCGACTGCCGGGAGGCCAAGGTGATACTCGGGTTTTGTAATGGCCCCGCCTGCTCGCA
>DATHYR010000357.1:0-2072 GCA_035458985.1 Pseudomonadales bacterium | reverse complement strand
TCACCGGTGAGATTTTGATTGGCATACCATGTCATGGCCTGGTCTAGCTGGCCTGCGTTATTCTGGCAGCTTGCGTCACGGGTAAAGTTACGCTCTGAGTTAATGTTCCACCAGAAAGCGCCCACTTGGTATTCATGGAACTGACCAACAGGAGAGGCAATGCGGAATTCTTGTGACAGCTGGCGCCACTCTTGTGGGCCCACGTCGTGCAACAGGAAGGGTACGCTACCAAAGTTGGTCGGCGTGCTCACATATCCTGCGGTAGACGTGAAATCGCCTTCGCGAATTTCTGTGTTGTCCCAGGTGCGGAAGCCAGTAATCGAGGTCAGCTCATGCTCGCCAAGTTTCTTGTCGATTTGAACCGAGAAAGCGCTGTGGTGATCAGACGTGTGGGTCGTCAAATCGTGGTCAACCAAGCGTTGATCCATATCCAGATCAGCGACCCCATTGACGATGCCGTTGCTGTTGGGTAGTGCTTTTGAGCCTGGGTGACGGTTGCTAGGCAGCAATTCTAGGTCGGCACAGCAATCGTCTTCAGCGCGATAACTTTCCGCAATAAATAACATTGACATGTCATCGGCGGCATCAAACTCTAACATGGCACGCAAACCTTGACGGTCGTAGCCGTTTGTTTTTTCGCCGTTGTAAACGTTGGTGACATAGCCGTCAAATTGTTTGTCGAGGATGGTCAAACTACCGCGAGCATTTTCACTCAAAGGACCGGAAACTGAACCTTTCAAAATGAATTCGTTATCTTGGTAAAGTTGAGCTTCGATATAGCCGCCAAATTCTGCGCTTGGGCGTTTGGTGATCATGTTCACGACACCGGCAGATGCGTTTTTACCGAACAGCGTACCTTGTGGGCCGCGTAGGACTTCAACGCGCTCTAAATCGTAAAGGTCAGCAAACGCTTGACCTGACCGACCCAAGACCACGTTATCTACCACGGTTGAAACGCTTGGCTCAGCGGCAACACTGAAAGAGATGGTGCCGATGCCACGAACGGTCAGCGCTGAGTTACGGGTTGTGTTGCCTTTGCGAAAGCTCACAGACGGTACCATTGTCTGCAGGCCTTCAATGTTATTGGCAAACGCGGCGTTAATTTGGTCGGCGTTCATGGCAGTAACTGCTACAGGAACGTCACTCAGTTTTTCCTGACGTTTTTGTGCGGTGACCACGACTTCTTCGAGTTGCCAAGAGCTTTCTTCTTGGGCATTAGCTGTTGTTGTCAATGTGCTGCTTGCGGCTAGTGCGACAAGTCCTGCAATAGTCCGACTTATAGGGTGTTTCTTCGGCATTGTTTGTGCTCCGTTTACTTTTTATTTATCAAGGCTGATTTTTAACCAACTTATGTAAAAGGCTATCTTACATCTTAGGTCTTATACAAGACACAATTTGTCTGTAATAAGATTGTTTTGTATTGATTGAGTGCTTTTTTATTTCTTTTGGTTATTAGTTGGTGCTTTCTTCGTTCCAGTGGAGTTGTGCTGCATAACGTTGTTGCCAACGTTGCATACTTAAATAGCAAAGTACCATATTGGTTAATGCTACCCCTGCGATCAATGGCCAGAAATAAGGGCTTAAGCCACCGACAACGCCGATCGGCGAGAAGAATAAATAGATACATACCAAGCAGCTAAACAGCGTGAAAGATACCGGTAGTGCGTACTTCCAGGGGGTCATGTTGACCTTGCTTTGGGGGTGGTAGTGCCACTCGTTATTTAAGGGGCGCCAGTAGCCGATGAGCAGCATTAACCCAACTTCGGCGAAAAATAGAATGGCATAAATATGAATGAAATTAATGTCTACATCGATGATAAATTTGAGTAGGCCGTAGGTAATCACATGTAGCACAATCACGATTTTTGCGGCGATAGGAGGGACCCGCTTGGTAAACAGTCCCACCAACACAATGGCGATGACAGGAATATTATAAAAGCCGGTAAAGATTCGAATGATTTGAAATAGACCCTCGGGTGCATATTGTAGCAAGGGTGACACGATGAACGAGAAGAGAGCAATGACGACACTGGCAATTTTGGCGATTTTGATGAGTTGTTCGTCACTCACGC
>DATHYR010000356.1:0-1219 GCA_035458985.1 Pseudomonadales bacterium | reverse complement strand
TTTTTCACCGCCACGGACACACTTGATAACAACCCAGACCAGAAGCAGCTGGCTTAAACCAAAGGCAAAACCACCGATGCTGATAATCTGATTCCAGTCAGTAAACTGAGTATTGTAATCAGGAATACGACGTGGCATTCCAGCCAGGCCGAGGAAGTGCATCGGGAAGAACAAGATGTTCACGGAGATTGTAGATGTCCAAAAATGCCACTTGCCTAAAGTCTCGTCATACATATGGCCGGTCCATTTCGGCAACCAGTAATAAACACCACTGATAATGCCAAAGACAATTCCGGGTACTAATACGTAATGGAAATGCGCCACAATGAAATAAGTATCATGGTACTGGAAATCAACCGGTGTGATACCCATCATCAAACCAGTAAAACCGCCCAGAGTGAACATGAACAACACGCCAATGGCAAAAAGCATTGGTGTTTCAAACGTCATTGAGCCTTTCCACATGGTCGCTGTCCAGTTAAAGACCTTAACCCCGGTAGGCACCGCAATCGCCATAGTCGCGTACATAAAGAACAGTTCGCCAGCCAAAGGCATGCCAACCGTAAACATATGATGCGCCCAGACAAAGAACGACAGGAAGGCTATTGAGGCCGTTGCATAAACCATCGAGGCATAACCAAATAAAGGCTTACGCGCGAAAGTTGGGATAATTTGCGAGATGATACCGAAAGAAGGCAACACCAAAATGTAAACCTCAGGATGGCCGAAGAACCAGAAGACATGCTGAAACATTACCGGGTCACCGCCGCCGGCAGCATCGAAGAAGGCCGTGCCAAAGAATTTATCGGTTAACAGCATGGTTACGCCACCAGCCAAGACCGGCATCGCAGCAATCAACAAGAAGGCGGTAATAATCCAGGTCCAGACAAACAAGGGTAAACGCATGAAGGTCATGCCTGGTGCGCGCATGTTGAATACGGTTGCGATGATGTTTATCGCGCCCATGATCGATGAAAGCCCCAGGAAATGTACTGCAAAAATCAAAAAGGGCAAGCCATCGCCCAATTGCAGAACCAGTGGCGGATACATCGTCCAGCCACCTGCAGGAGCACCGCCTTGCATAAAGAAAGTAGATAACAACAAAGTAAAAGCAAACGGCAAGATCCAGAAACTCATGTTGTTCATGCGCGGCATTGCCATGTCTGGGGCGCCGACCATCATCGGAATCATCCAGTTAGCCAAGCCCACACCGGCGGGC
>DATHYR010000355.1:0-1283 GCA_035458985.1 Pseudomonadales bacterium | reverse complement strand
TTTAGGAAGGGGTTGCAGTACACTCGAGCCGAAAGTCCGCTGCAATAAGCTGCCGTATTCCTTTAATTCATCGTCACTATATTGGTGTAATTTGGGGTATATCCACTGCACAAAATCACGATATTCAGTCAATTCGAGCACCCGAGACCCGCTACAGACATTTAACACTTGTATCAGCAAAGGGGGGCTCCAATGTGACATATTCACAATATCGTTCATGACGTCGACATTACGCTTATGATATTGCTGCCACGCTAAATCAAGACCCTGAGTTTCATGGACACTTCGCCAAAGCACATAAACATCTGCCAGCCATTCATGCTGGAAAGGACTCAGTTCAATCGGCAATCCCCGCCCCTGCAAGGCGATATTCTCCAGATGCCCCATTTCATGCCACAAGCTCATGTCATCTTGGCGCTGTAACGCCAACTTAAATGATCCCGCCGCTAAATTGACCTGACTCGATGTCTGGGTCACCTTCGAATTCACTAACACTAGACCAGCAAAAGTCGCAGCCGATGCGGACATGACCATAGCACTTCGCTGTCCCATCACTTGACGTATTTGTTGCTCTGATTCTGGAAATTGTTGACGTACAGAGGCTGGGATTAGTGAAAGACAATAGGACAATTGGCTCAGTTCACAGACTAATGCCTGCTTTGAACCTATATCGGTCCAAAACAGGCTTGAAGCGAGAACCAGAGCCGACGTTATCACTGATTGGCCATGATATTTTGAATGATGGCTGTCGTTGATACGCCATCTTCAAAACCAAGCACTTTGACTTGACCACCCGCGGCCATGACTTCGGCACCACCAGCAATATCGTCAATCTTATAATCGCCGCCCTTAACCAGCAGATCCGGCAATAACCGCGCAATCACACGCTGCGGCGTATCTTCACTAAACGGCACAACCCAATCCACTGAAGCGAGTCCTGCCAATACGGCCATGCGGCGATCCACTTGATTAACAGGACGACCACTGCCCTTTAAACGCTTAACAGAAGCATCATCGTTAACGGCCACAATCAAGCGATCGCCCAAAGCTTTGGCTTGTTTTAGGTAGCTCACATGCCCCGCGTGCAAGATATCGAAACAACCATTGGTCATCACCACGCGCTCACCGCGTAAACGCGCTTGTTCAAGCGCATAGGACAGTTGGTCCTCACTCACCACACCAAAACCTGATTCGCCATGATGCTGCGCTAAGGCTTCGATCAACTCAATACGGCTGACTGTTGATGTCCCTAATTTACCCACCACGACTCCGGCGGCGGTATT
>DATHYR010000354.1:0-1257 GCA_035458985.1 Pseudomonadales bacterium | reverse complement strand
AAACTACGAAACCCGCGCAAGTTTGGTCACAAACAAGGACGCGGCGAGCATCTTGGCTCGCATTGGCTTCTCGACGCAGGACGTAAACAGCCGCGACGCTTGGGGCGGAGGCGGAGCGCACTTCTTGGCAGCGATCACCGCCGACAGTTGGGTTAGGTATTCCATCGACCTCCGCAAGAGATACGGCACGCGGCTGTTTCTCGCGACTGCGTTTCCGGGCGAGCAGCCCCGCTTCCTTGAGGCCATCGACCGCCATGCCGACAAACTCCATCTGGATACGCTTCGAGTTTGAGGGCTTCCATCGCTGGAAGGATGGTGCGCGACGCACGGGTGGTGGCGGCATGTAAGAAATTAGGGTACACAATTAAAGACATACACGACCCAATGTGTTGGCGACGAGCGTGTAAAGATGGGTTCACAGAGCATAAATTCATGGCGTTTAATGTTAGCGCAGTTTCGTGGATGCGATATGTCCGAGATATTAAAGAGCGATGGGGGACGCGAGTATTTCTAGCCACGACAATGAAATCACACGACATGCACGCGTTTTCAATAGGACTCGATTTATACGGGAATGACCCATACCTAGCAGATAATCAACTACAAGACGTCTCTAACGCAATACAAAACATAGGCGGCAAATGAGCCAAAAAACAATCATTTGGATCACAACTAGGTTCGTCGGGTTCCATAGATGGAAAGCCGCACCAAATGAAGTGGTGTTTTTGCGAGACCGCCATCGGCATTTATTTCACGTTCGCGTAGAATGGCAGGTCGAGCATAACGACAGGGACCGTGAATTCTTTATTGAAAAACGGAAGGTAGATGAAACAATAAGCAAGTTACTATGCGACCCTAGCAATGAGGAATGGTCGTGTGAAATGTGGGCAACGCAAATTATGAAGGAGACAAACGCATGGAGCGTCGAGGTGTCAGAGGACGGGGAAAACGGATCGCGAGTGCAGCGGCAGTTGCCGCCTATATCACAGCAATAGCACTGGCGAATTGGCTTGTGACCAAATATGGACACGCTGCCCTGCCGTTTACTGCGTTTGCTATCATCCCATTTGACATGACGGCAAGAAACGTGTTGCATGAGTTATGGCGAGGGCAATGGCTTGTGCCAAAGATGGGGCTGCTTATTCTTTGCGGTGCTGCTATGTCGCTTGTTCTTGGCGGTTCAAGCCTGTTAGTATGTGCGGCGTCATTCGTTGCTTTCGTAACAGCAGGAGCAGTTGACTCTATGGTGTATCAGCT
>DATHYR010000353.1:0-1066 GCA_035458985.1 Pseudomonadales bacterium | reverse complement strand
CATTCGTTCCGTGAACTCTGTCATTCAATCACCTCTTTAGTCGCTGGGACTCCTTGATGAGTGTATTGCGAATCCACTGACTAACACTGGGTTCGTCTGACGTCGTCGCCGCTTCTAAAAACATCTTCCATTGCGAATCGGTGCAACGAAAGAATCGCTTGTTCAAAGGAAACAGCTCTTTCGGTCGACCACGCTTCCGCTTTGTTGTTGTCGTATTCAAGTTCGCCTCTCTCTACTTTAGGTTCGTGCTAATACATTGAATGGTTTGTCGCCAGCCAGCCAGTTACAGGCTTGCTCGCATGTCATGATGGCATCTGGCACTGACAAAGACACGATGCGGCCGTTCCCGCTAGGGCACGTTGCAATGAATCGTCTACCGAGGGTGGTGTTATACAGAGCCTCTCGCGTGCCTTCGACGTGATTGAACCTGCCATCTAGTTCGTCTGCATTGGATGCTTGTATATAATTATGCCAACCAAATCGCTCGATGCGTATTGACCTTACATCATTTGACTCTTCGCTCTCAATTTGGTGTATCGTTTGCGTCTCTGGAGCCATCACGATTTGTTCATCGACTTTGATGTTATGGATATGCCATAGGTTTATGAGAGCATGCACTACAGATGGACCAGATTCGTTATGGAGCTCATAAACATCAAACTGGAAGATATCGTCTGTTTTTCCAGTAACATTCCACGATATCGAGGTTGGCTTAGGTAAAACGACAGGCATCTCTTTATTGTCATTGGTTTTTGCAATGCCAACGATTGGGCAGAAAAGGCAGTAGGCATATAGCAGTCCTAATTTTTTCATATCAAGATGGCAGCCAATTGATGTCGCACACAGGTAATTTGCGAGCCATCTAGACCACCAAACACCACAGTACAAGCCATTAAGCCCGTCATGAAGCCCGTCACGAAGCCCGTCATCAAGCCCGTCACGAAGCCCGTCATAAAGCCCGGCACTAAGCCCGTCATCTTTCCAGTAACTTCGCACAATTGCCCTTAACGCCAAATACCCAAGCGTATTGGCTGGCATGACTTGCATCTCTATGACTAATCGCTGA
>DATHYR010000352.1:0-1540 GCA_035458985.1 Pseudomonadales bacterium | reverse complement strand
CAAGTTGACGAATCCAGCAACGTTCTCGAAAATTCCCCAAGTGGGCCTGATTTCTTGTATAAGCCTGAACACTTCCGGCCACTGGTCGCGGTCATCTGCCGTGCCTCTTTGCTCCCCGGCACCACTGTAAGGCTGGCAAGGGAATCCGGCGCAAACAATGTCAACTGCTGGGATGCCGTCTTTTTGCAATCTGTCATGTGTCAGCTCCTTGATATCGGGATAGATGGGTACATCCGGCCAGTGCTTTTTAAGAACCTGCTGTGCAAACGGTTCGATTTCACAGAAGGCCACCGTTTCAAATTCAGGGCTGGCCATTTCCAGCCCCAAGGAAAAGCCACCGATGCCTGAACACAGGTCAAGCACCTTCACAGGCGTTCACCTTTTGCACACTTCATGGCAAGGTTCCTGCTCAAATTATTGTTGCCTGATTCTTTCATGATTCAATAATCCAGTTGCCATTAAAATCAATGCGGCCAATTTCTTGACAGTCAACATCCAGTTCATTCGCGCTGTCCTCAAAGTGTTTGAGTGCCTTGGTGTTGTCCGGCTCGTACTTTCTGACATAGTCTGCGCACTTGTCGTAAAACAAGTACAATTCATCACAGTCCGTTTTGCCATGCACAGCCTCCCCGGCGCGCCACCCAAAATCATCATCATCAGAGTATTCATATTGCTGAGACTCAGGCAGAATGTTCTTTTTGAATTTTGACGGCTTATAGTATTTGCTGTTGACCCACTCCCCACCTGTGTCATCACTACTGGCCACAGTGATGGTGAATTGATTGGCGGTATGCACCAGAAAAGCGTGCGCGCTTTTGTCATCACCGCACGCAGGGTCAACACTCAAAAACTTACTTGGCACGCCAAAAATTTTGGCGATGTCCTCAATTGTCAGCGTTTCTAAATTATTAGGCATTGCTCAGTACCCCACCGGCCATGTTTTGTCATGGCTCTTTGGCATCAGCTTGCGCTTTGCCCTCATGTGAATTTTCACAACCTCAAGTGCGGTGTCAGCGTTATAAGCCACAAAGCAGGACGCACCGGCCTTATCCCATTCCCTGAGTTGATGATTTTGCGCTGGTGTCGGCTGGTTCCCCGGTTGCTTGACTTCAATGAAAATAGCAACGCCCTCACAGACGCACAGGATGTCCGGCGTGCCTTTGACGGTGTACGGTGAGCCGTGCAACTTGATGGCCTTGCAGTTGTCCAAGGCGTTCAGCCGCTTCATGATGTTGTTGGTGATGGTCTTTTCAAGCGTCATTCTTTACCGCCTCCAGTGCGGCTAGGTGGGTTGCTTCGATAAGTCCATCAATGGCCCAGGGAACGTTTGGCTTGCCGCACCTAAACTCACTCCAAAATACAACCCGCCCTGTCTCTGATATGCGGAAACGAAGCCCCTGTTTCGCCATAGCCTCAACCGTCCTGCCGAAGCCTTCCCATGAGTACAAAACGTTTTTTAAACCAAAACTTTTGTTGGGGAACATCATCTTAAAGTTCTCGTCTCTCCACCACTCCTCGCCGTTCTGTTCGGTGGTTATAG
>DATHYR010000351.1:0-1572 GCA_035458985.1 Pseudomonadales bacterium | reverse complement strand
AGCGGTAACCAGTGGAACCATTACATGGACACGAACCGCAGGAACAGCCGACGGTGGAAGTCCTCATGCCCAAGCGCTTGCCGGCACTGAGCTTAACACGGGAGCCCACACAGATATTACCTTAACCAATAATCCAACGCTGGTTGACGGCGCGATTTACACCATTGCCTTTGATGTCACTGATGATGCGGGTAATGCGGCAACAACAATAAGTAACACCGGTGTCACCTACGACTTCGGCACTGAAACCCCCACACTGACAACACCGGCAACGAGTGGCACGGATAATGCGACACTTGCTATCGACTTTACACTTCCTGAAGCCGCTTTAGCGGATTCAGTTCAAATGACCTTTACTCATACGTCAGGACCGGCTGACGCTAATGCGCCACATGTCATCACCTTTGAAACCGCCTTTGAAAGTGCCGCCCAACACACCGCGACCTTAGTGGCTAATGATTTAAGCAATCATGTCAATGTGCAAAGCGTCTCTTCAGGGGTTAATGATACTTTAGTCGACGGAGCCACTTACTCTGTTCAAATCAGCTATCAAGATACATCCAGCAATAGTGCGGCGACGGATACCAATACAGGATTTATATATGATAATACCGCCCCGGTCATTAGTGCGACGGCACCAGCGACGGATGCTACGGTCGCCAACAATGAAGTCAGCTATACCTTAAGTGAAGCGGTAACCAGTGGAACCATTACATGGACACGAACCGCAGGAACAGCCGACGGTGGAAGTCCTCATGCCCAAGCATTAGCCGGCGCTGAGCTTAACACGGGAGCCCACACAGATATTATCTTAACCAATAATCCAACCTTAGTCGATGGAACGACTTATACCATCGCCTTTGATGTCACTGATGCGGCAGGCAATGCGGCTACAACGATCTCAAACACCGGTGTTATCTATGACTTTGGAACAGAGACACCAACCTTAACAACACCGGCTAATAGCTCAACAGACAATAGCACACTTGCTATCGACTTTACTTTACCGGAAGCCGCCTTGGCTGATAGTGTCAAGATGATCTTTACACGTACTGGTGGAAGTGCGGATGCCAATGCGCCACATACCATTACCTTTGAAACAGCCTTTGAATCAGCCGCCCAACATACCACCACATTAGACGGTACTAACCTTAGCAATAATGCCAATGTTCAAAGTGTGGATACCGAAGGCAATGATTCTCTAGTCAGTGGAGCGATTTACTCCGTTCAAATCAGCTATCAAGATACATCCAGCAATAGTGCGGCGACGGATACCAATACAGGATTTACTTATGACAATACCGCCCCAGTCATTAGTGCCACCGCACCGGTACAAGATGCTACGGTGGCTAATAATGAAGTCAGCTACACCTTAAGTGAAGCGGTGGCTAGTGGAACCATTACATGGACGAGAACCGGTGGATCAGCAGACGGAAGTTCACCACATGCTCAAGCGCTTGCCGGCACTGAGCTTAACACGGGAGCCCATACGGATATTACCTTAACCAATAATCCAACACTTGTAGATGGCGCGATTTACACCATTGCTTTTGATGTCACTGATGATGCGGG
>DATHYR010000350.1:0-1033 GCA_035458985.1 Pseudomonadales bacterium | reverse complement strand
GAGGCCTTTTTGGGACGCATGTCGATCGTGTTTTACAAAGAGGTTGGCTTTAGTAACGAACAAATCGGCAATTACAGCAAAATGTTCGGCTGGTTTGTTACGGTAGCCTTTACCTTGCTTGGCAGTGTGATTAATGCTCGTTTTGGCGTAATTAAAGGGCTTTTGATTGGCGGCCTCGCCATGGCGGCTAGCAACCTGATGTTTGCCTGGATTGCCGTGGTGGGCCCCGAAGTGTGGTTATTATTGCTCACCTTGGTGGTAGATAACTTCACCACCGCTTTCTCCACGGTAGCCTTCGTCGCCTTCTTAACGGCCCTCACTGGGCGCGCTTTTTCCGCTACTCAATACGCGATGCTCGCGTCGCTGGGCAATTTAAGTCGCACCACATTAGCCAGTAGCAGCGGCTATTTGGTGGATTGGCTGGGAAGCTGGGAACGGTTTTTTATTGTGACCACGCTCATGGTCATACCTTCGCTAGTGATGCTTTGGCTTCTACGGGAAAAACTAGAGAAGGCATCAAACCAGTAAGAGGCGTCTTGTCGGAGCCATCTTGTAGGAGGTTTCTCGTAGAGAAGGCGACCCAAAAAATACGTCGCCGTCTGCAAGCAGACGCCTCCCACATCGAATCTCTCGGCGGGAGGCATCTCACAGAGATGGGGAATCGCTAATCGCGGAAATTATTAAATTGCACCGGCTGACCGATCTCTGCACCGCGCAAAAAACCCATCACTTCTTGCAGATCATCGCGTTTCTTGCCGGTCACGCGTACCGCGTCACCTTGAATGGCGGCCTGCACTTTAAACTTTTCGTCTTTGATCATCTTCACGATCTTTTTTGCCACCTCTTTGTCCAAGCCGTGTTTCATGGTCACCACTTGTTTAACACCTTTGCCAGAAGTGGTCCAGGCTGCCACATCCATCGCATCGGGTGAGATCTTACATTTCATCAACGCACTGCGGAGAATATCGATCATTTGTTGCAACTGAAAATCGCCTTCGGCCGTAAGAGTAACTTGGCGATCATTGCGCTCAAA